>DASYKU010000133.1 GCA_035995165.1 Mycobacteriales bacterium | reverse complement strand
GTCGATGGTGAGGTCCTCGACCGGCGCCGTCCGGACGAAGCGGCCGTCGCGCATGATCGTGACCCGCTGGCAGCAGGCGAAGACCTCCTCCAGCCGGTGCGAGATGAACAGCACGGCCGCGCCCCGCTCGCGCAGGGTGGTGATGACGTCGAACAGCCGCAGCACCTCGACCGTCGTCAGCGCCGCCGTCGGCTCGTCCATGACCAGCACCCGGGCGTCGAACGACAGCGCCTTGGCGATCTCGACGATCTGCTGGTCGGCGACCGAGAGCCCGCGGGCGATCCGGGTCGGGTCGAGCGCGACGCCGAGCCCGGCGAACACCGCGCGCGCGTCCCGGTCCATTGTGGACCGGTCGATGGCCCGCGACCGCCCGCGCGGCTGCCGTCCCATGTAGATGTTCTCGGCCACGGTGAGGTCCGGGAACAGCGACGGCTCCTGGTAGATGATCGCCACGCCCGCGGCCTGCGCGTCCGACGGGCCGCCGAACTGCACCGGCTCGCCGTCGATGAGCAGCGTGCCCGAGTCCGGCCGATACACGCCGCCGAGGATCTTGACCAGGGTGGACTTGCCGGCGCCGTTCTCCCCGACCAGCGCGTGCGCCTCGCCCGGGAGCAGCGTGATCGAGCCGTCCTCGAGGGCCGCGACGGCACCGAAGCTCTTCCTCGCCTCGGCGAGGACCAGCCGGGGAACGGGTTCCGCCATGCCTGGTGTCCCCTCTGCCGAGCTGCGAGTGAAACCTTTCATTTCCTGAGGGCCGAACGTAATGTGGGTCACGTGGGGCGTCAAGAGGGAGTTTCTGATCCGTTACCCGAGCATCACGGCGGCGGATCGCTCTGTTCGTACGGTGCGGTCTAGCGTGCTCGGCGTG
The DNA here is from genome assembly GCA_035995165.1 of Mycobacteriales bacterium. Classification (NCBI taxonomy): domain Bacteria; kingdom Bacillati; phylum Actinomycetota; class Actinomycetes; order Mycobacteriales; species Mycobacteriales bacterium. The sequence goes on along the minus strand of DASYKU010000133.1, from coordinate 32,535 downwards.
CGGAGCGGACGGCGATGAGCGAACCGGCCGGCGTGGTCGACGTCGCCGCCCGCGCGGGCGTCTCCCTGGGCACCGTGTCCAACGTGCTGAACCGGCCCGAGCGGGTGTCGCCCAAGACCCGGGCCCGGGTGCTGCGGGCGATCGAGGAGCTCGGCTTCGTCCGGAACGAGGCCGCGCGCCAGCTGCGGGCCGGCCGCAGCCGTACGGTCGGGCTGGTCGTGCTCGACGTCCGCAACCCGTTCTTCACCGACGTGGCCGCCGGGGTCGAGCAGACCGCGGGCGCGTCCGGCTCCTCGGTCGTGCTCTGCAACAGCAACGACGACGTGGCCCGGGAGCGGCACTACCTCAGCATGCTCAAGGAGCAGCGCGCGTTCGGCATCCTCATCACGCCGGTGGGGGAGGAGACCGCCGGCGCCATCGAGGAGATCCGCGAGCGGGGCACCCCGGTCGTGCTGGTCGACCGGGGCACCAGCCGCAACCAGTGCTCGGTCTCGGTCAACGACCGGCTCGGTGGTGAGCTGGCCGTCGCGCACCTCGTCGCCCAGGGGCACACCCGGATCGCGTTCGTCGGCGGCCCGGTCTCGATCGACCAGGTCCGGCAGCGGCTGCTCGGCGCCCGGTCCGCGATCGCGGCGGCCGGGCTGCGCAAGGACGCCCTCACGGTGATCGAGACGCCGCGGCTGGACGTGGACGCCGGCCGGGCCAGCGGCCCGCGGCTGGCGGCGATGTCCGCCCGCAAGCGCCCGACGGCCGCGTTCTGTGCCAACGACCTGCTCGCGCTGGGCCTGCTGCAGGACACGGTCCGGCGGCAGCTGTCGGTGCCGGGCGACCTGGCCATCGTCGGGTACGACGACATCGACTTCGCGGCGGCCGCCGCGGTGCCGCTGACCTCCGTACGGCAGCCGCGGTTCCAGCTCGGCCGGGCCGCGATGGAGCTGTTGCTGGAGGAGGCGACCGACCGGGAGACCCACCAGCATCGCCAGGTCGTCTTCGAGCCCGATCTGGTCGTCCGCGAGTCGACCACCGGCTGAGCCGCCGGCGTCAGGTCAGGGCGCGGAGGACGGCGGCGGTGCCGGCGGCGGCGAGGACGACGACCAGGAACGGGGCGCGCCGCCAGACCAGGACGGCGGCGACGGCGAGCGCGGGCAGCCGGGCGTCGGCCACCAGCCGGTGACCGTCGCCCACGGTCTGGGTGAGGATGAGCGCGGCCAGCAGCGGCACCGAGACCAGGTCGAGGGTCCGCCGGGTCCGCGGGCCGAGCTCCCGGCCGCCGGCCAGCACCGGCCCGACCGCCTTCAGCCCGTACGAGACCGCGCACAGCGCCAGCAGGACGGTCCAGCTCATGCCGGCACCCCGCGGGAGCGGACGCCGCGGGCGAGCAGCACGCCCGGGACCACGCCGGCCAGCGCGGCGATCACCGGCACCCCGCTCGGCGCGTACGGCAGGAGCACCAGGGCCAGCACCGCCCCGACGACCGCGGCGGCCGGCGCGCCCGGGCGGCGCAGCTGCGGCGCGAGCAACGCGAGGAACGCCGCCGGGAACATCGCGTCGAGCCCGAACGCCCGCGGGTCGGACAGCCCGCCGCCGAGCAGCGCCCCGAGCAGCGTGCCGGCGTTCCAGAACAACCAGACGCTGACGCCGGTGGCCAGGAACGCCCGCCGGGACGCCGCCGGGTCGTCCTGGGCCCGGGCCATCGCGGTCGTCTCGTCGATCACCAGGTGCGCGGCCAGCGCCCGGTCCCGCAGCCGGCCCGGCAGGATCGGAGCCAGCGACAGCCCGTACGCGGCGTTGCGCAGCGCCAGCATCACCGCCGGGCCCATCGCCGCCAGCGCGCCGCCGCCGGCCGCGAGCACCCCGATGAACGCGAACTGCGACGCCCCGGTGAACACCAGCATCGACATCACGCAGGCCTGGGCCGCGCTCATCCCGGCGGCCACCGCGAGCACCCCGAACGAGACGCCGTACACGCCGACGCCGAGGCCGATCCCGACGGCCCGCCCGACGATCCGGTCCTGATCCATGCGACGACGCTAGCCACGGACGAGGGGCAGATGGGTGCGTTCCGTGCGGCTGACCCGCGGTCGGGGGGCGGTGAAAGGATCGGGTGCATGAGCGACCTCGCCTCGCGCGCCTCGGAACTCCTCCGGCTGCACCACACCGGCAGCACCCTCGTCCTGCCGACCGTCTGGGACGCCTGGTCGGCCCGCGCCGTGGTCGAGGCGGGCTTCCCGGCCCTCAGCATCGGCAGCCACCCGCTGGCCGACTCCCGTGGCCAGCGGGACAACGAGGGCATGAGCCTGGACGACGCGCTCGACGGCATCCGGCGGATCACCGGCGCGGTCGACGTCCCGGTCACCGCCGACGTGGAGTCCGGCTACGACACGCCGGCGGCCGAACTGGTCGAGCGGGTCCTGGACGCCGGCGCCGTCGGCGTCAACATCGAGGACACCGTGCACAGCCAGAAGCGGCTGCGCGAGGTGCAGGAGCATGCCGACTACATCGGGGCCATCCGGGCCGCGGCCGACGCGGCCGGCATCGACCTCGTCGTCAACGCCCGTACGGACGCGTTCATCGGTACGACCCAGAGGTTCGACGACCCGCTGGCCGAGGCGATCCGCCGGCTGACCGCGTGCGAGGCGGCCGGCGCCCGCTGCGTCTACCCCGTCCGGGTGCCCGACGCCGACACGCTGCGCGCGCTGCTCGCCGCGCTCGACGGCCCGGTCAACGTCACCGCGCATCCGGTCACGGGCGCGCCGTCCGGGTCGTTCGACGAGCTCAGGTCGCTGGGCGTGCAGCGGATCACCTTCGGCCCGCTGCTGCAGGCCGCGCTGACCGAGAACCTCACCGCGCTCGTCACTCCCTGGCGATGAACTCCCGGGCGGTCCGTTCCAGCTTCGCGTGGTAGTCCGCCCACCACTGCTGGTCAGCGTCGGGCAGGCTGGTGTTGCCCGCGCGCACCCCGGTCGCGCCGTCGATCAGCTCCCGGACCAGGTCGGCGTGGCCGGCATGGCGCTCGGTCTCGGCGATCATGTGCACGAGGATCCGGTGCAGGGTGGTCTCGGCCCGCTCCGGCGGCCACCACGGCACCCGGCCGAGGCTGTCCAGGGGCAGCGCGTCGACGGTGGCGTCGGAGTGCGCCCAGACCCGGCGGTAGAGCCCGACGACGTCCTCCCGGGACTCGTCGGCGGTCGCCCACATGTCGGCGTTCGGCTCGGCGGCGTCCCAGTCGGGCATCTCCTCCGGGAACGGCCGGCCGAAGGTCTCGCCGAGGTAGCCGGACTCCACCGCGGCCACGTGCTTGACCAGGCCCAGCAGGTTGGTCCCGCTCGGCACCAGCGGCCGCCGGACGTCGTACTCGGACAGTCCGTCGAGCTTCCAGAGCAACGCCTCCCGGCCGCGCTGCAGGTAGCGGCGGAGGTCGTCTTTGGGATCGGTGTCAGCCACGCCGGAAGGATGCCAATGCGGCGGCCCCGCGGCAACGTAGGTTTCATCCCCATGGCCGGGACGCGTCTGGACCTCGACCGGATCCGGGCGGCGCGCCGGCTGATCGACCCGGTGTTCCTCGACACGCCGTTGTACCGCTGCGAGGCGCTGGACCGCGTACTCGGCTGCGCGGTGAGCATCAAGCTGGAGACGGCCAACCCGGTCCGCTGCTTCAAGGGCCGGGGGACCGAGGTGGTCGCGGGTCTGCTCGCCGCCGGCGGCGGGCGGGCCGTGGTGTGCGCCAGCGCCGGCAACCTCGGGCAGGCGCTGGCCTGGTCGGGTCGCCGCCGGGACCTGGCCGTGACGGTCGTGGCGTCCCGGTCGGCCACCGCGGCCAAGCTGGACCGGATCCGCGCGCTCGGCGCCGAGCTGGAGCTGGTCGACGGCGACATCGAGGCGGCCCGGGCCCGGGCCGCGGAGCTCGCGCGGCAGCGTGGTGTCCGGCTGGTCGAGGACAGCCTCGACGTCGAGACCTGCGACGGCGCGGCGACCATCGGCCTGGAGCTGGCCGCCGGACCGCCCGCCGACGCGGTGCTGATCGCCCTCGGCGGGGGCGCGATGGCCACCGGCGTGGGCTACGTCCTGAAGACCCTGCGGCCGGCCACCGAGGTGCTCTGCGTGCAGCCGGCGGGCGCCCCGGCCATGACCCGGTCCTGGCACGAACGCCGGGTCGTCAGCACCGACTCGATCGACACGATCGCCGACGGTGTCGCCGGCCGCCACCCCATCCCGGCGGTCCTGGACGATCTGCTGGCGGTCGCCGACGACGCCGTCCTCGTCCGGGAGACCTCGATCATCGCGGGCCTGCGGGCCCTGTACGAGCACGCGGGTCTGGTCGCCGAGCCCTCCGCGGCGCTCGGCGTCGCCGCCGTCCTGGAGGACCCCGGCCGCTTCGCCGGCCGCCACGTGGTCGCCATCGTCTGCGGCGGCAACGTCGACCCGGTCACCTACCGCGGCTGGGTCGGCTGACCCCTCGGCGGGGCCGGGCCGGGAAGTGGTCGCGCAGCGCCCGGTGCACGGTGTCCGGGTACGGTTCGGCGCTCGCGATCGCCTGCTCGACGGTCCGCAGCGCCGCGGCGGTGCCGGCGCCGAGGGCCGGCGTGGCGGGCGCGGTCGAGAGCACGTCGCGGGCCAGCAGCAGCTCGATCGCCAGCAGGTCCTCGAGCATGTCCAGCGCGGCGTCGGTCTTCCGTACGGACAGCGGCGCGCTGGTGCCGTGGTCCTCGATGCCGTGGTCCAGGGACGGCGCGTCGAGGCTGGCCGGCGCCGCGAGCTGCTTCAGCTCGGGCAGCAGCGCGGCCGCCGGATAGCGCAGCTGCACGCCGTACGCCACGGTGGCCGACCCGCTCACCCGCTGCCCGAAGAACATGTCCCACAGGTGGCTCATCCGGCGTTCGCTGAGCTGCCCGACCTGGGCCAGGACGATCCGCAGCGCGTCGTGCGCGGTCGCCAGGACCACCGGGTGGAAGTTCCCGTTGCTCACCAGCACCTGGTCGGGCACGAACACCAGCGGGTTGTCGGCGGCGGCGTTCAGCTCGGCGGTCACCGCGGACCGGGCCGCGGTGACGTACTCGCGCAGGGCCCCGTGCACCTGCGGCACGACCCGGAAGGACAGCGCGTCCTGCACCGACCGGCCGCTGTCCGGGCTGAGCAGCGGGCTCCCGGCGAGCAGCGCGCGCAGATGGTCCGCGGCCGCGATCTGACCGGGGATGGGCTTGGCGTGCCCCACCGCGGGGTGCAGGACCGAGGTGTTGGCGCCGATCGCCTCCATCGACAGCGCCGCCGCGACGTCGGCGGCCTCGGCCACCGCGGCGGCCCGGGCCACGACCAGCGCGCCCTGGCCGACCGACACGCCGTTGGCGGAGATCAGCGCCAGGCCGTCCTTGCCGCCGAGCTCGAGCGGCGTGATCCCGGCGCGGCGCAGCGCCTCGGCGCCCGGGACGACCTCGCCCCGGAACTCGGCGCGTCCCATGCCGATCGCGACCTGGGCCATGCCGGCCATCTGCCCGAGGTCGGCCGCCCCGACCGAGGCCGTCTCGGCGACGACCGGATGCACGCCGGCGTTCAGCATCGCCGCCAGGATCTCCGCGACCGCGACGCCGGCGCCGGAGCCCCCGCGGGCGATGCCGTTCAGCCGTGCGGCGAGGGCGGCCCGCACCACCGCGGTCGGCAGCGGCGGCCCGATCCCGCCGCCGTGCGAGACGATGAGCAGCCGCTGGGCGCCGCTGATCTGTTCGTCGGTGAGCCGGATGTTCCGGCCGTGCCCGACCTGGGTGGTCAGGCCGTAGACGATCTCGCCGGCGGCGAGCGCCCGGTCCACCACCGCCCGCCCGGCGGCGATCCCGGCCCGGGTGGTGGCGTCCAGCTCCACCCGCGCGCCGTCGACCACCGCCAGCAGGTCGTCGATCGCCAGCGGAGCCTCGGTGATCGTCACCGTCGCCAGGCGGCGGTCGCGGGTGGATACGGCGCGATCGTCACCGCCGTCCGGATCGTCCACCTGGTCCGGATCCGGTGACCTCACCGGCGGATGTTATCCGTCCGTTCTCCGCCTGACGGCCCTGGGAATCACGCGGGGCCGCCGACGTTGATAGCATTGAGGCAGCCGAGATCCGAACCGTCGTCCGACGACGACCTTCTCGAGCGGTGATCACGAGTCCACCCCATCGGCGGCTCCGGGTTCGTGTGAGAGCCCGCCGAGACCCGCAGCGTTGCTCTTCGGAGATTCGCAGCCGGCTCGGCGCGAAGTACCAGGGCCTCTGGCCCGGGCGTCGTTCGCCCGACCTGGAGGACCCTGCGGCATTTGCCGCGGCCGTCGTGCCGCGGCGTTCAGAGGAGGAAGTCTGTGACCCGACCGGGCCGGCGCCAGCCGGGTGGTGCTCGCCGCACCGCCCCGCGCAAGCAGCCACCCGTCCGCCACCGTGGCGACGTCATCTCGGAGCTCGCCCGGACCGCCCGGGAGGTCGAGGCGGCGGCCCGGCGCGACCGCGTGACGCCGTCCGTGCGTACCAAGTTCCAGGCCGTCGCCCTGCTGCTGCGCGACGAGCGGGCCCGCGTCCGGGCGGCGGCGGGAGGCGACGGTCACCGGGCCGAGCAGCTCAAGCGGCTGGACGGCATCGCGACCATCCTCGCGACGACCGCGGTACAGGACGCCGGGCTGCTGGCGCTGCTGGCCGAGGACGCCGACGTCTCCGACGCGGCGCGGTCCCTCAAGCGGCAGATGCTGCGGGAGCTCGGCATCGAGCCGGCGCCGGAGGAGACCGCTCCGGCCGAGACCGCGCCCGCGGCCGCCGGCTCGGAGCGGCGGGTCGTGCCGCAGTCGGTGATCTCCAGCCAGCTGGCGAACCCCTTCCTCGCGCCCGACTTCTCCGCCGTCCCGCAGCGCGCCGCCCGGCCGCGCCGGCTGCTCGGCTGGGAGCTGATCAACCCGCTGCTGAGCTCCTTCGAGCGCGCCGGCGGGGGAGCGCCGGCCCTGATGGAGCTTCCGTCGCCGACGGCCCGGTTCACCCCGGCGGGCCTGGAGCTGATGCCGCACCAGGGGCAGGTGGTCGCCGCGGCCGCGGCCGGCCACCGCACGTTCCTGCTCGCCGACGAGCCGGGGCTGGGCAAGACGGCCCAGGCGCTGCTCGCGGCCGAGGCGGCGAGCGCCTACCCGCTGCTCGTCGTCGTACCGAGCGTCGTGAAGACCAACTGGGCGCGCGAGGCGGCCCGCTGGACCCCGAACCGCCGGGTCACGGTCGTGCAGGGTGACGGCGAGACCGTCGACGGCTTCGCCGACATCGTCGTGCTCAACTACGAGGTGCTGGACCGGCACCTGGGCTGGCTCGGGGACTTCCGGTTCCGGGGGATGGTCGTGGACGAGGCCCACTTCATCAAGAACAAGGCCTCGCAGCGCTCGAAGCACGTCCTCGCGCTCGCCGACCGCATCCGGTCCCGTACGGCGCGGCCGCTGCTGATGGCGCTGACCGGCACGCCGCTGATCAACGACATCGACGACTTCCGGGCGATCTGGCAGTTCCTCGGCTGGATCGACGACAGCAAGCCCCTCGAGGAGCTGGTGGACGCGCTCGAGGACACCGGCCTGACGCCCGCCGACCGCGGCTTCTACGCCGCGGCCCGCCAGTGCGTGATCGACCTCGGCATCGTGCGCCGGCGCAAGCTCGACGTGGCCGCCGACATCCCGGCCCGCCGCATCGCCGACCTTCCCGTCGAGCTGGACGGACCGGCCGGGCGGTCGATCCGGGCGGCGGAGCGGGACCTCGCCGGCCGGATGGTGGCGCGGTACGAGTCCGCGCTCGCGAACCGGTCCTCCGACGCCGGCGCCGTCGACGGTGGCATCGACCTGGACCTCGTCCGCCGGGTGGCCCGGTCGGAGCTGAAGGACGCGACGGCCGCGAAGTCCGGCGAGAACGTCTTCAGCATGATGCGGCGCATCGGCCAGGCCAAGGCCGACCTGGCCGCGGACTACGCCCTCCAGCTGGCCCGCAGCGCCGGCAAGGTCGTCTTCTTCGCCAAGCACGTCGACGTGATGGACGCCGCCGAGGAGAGCTTCGCCCGGCAGGGGGTGCGCTACTCCTCGATCCGCGGCGACCAGACGCCGGCGGTGCGGCAGGCGAACATCGACGCGTTCGTCAACGACCCGGACGTCGCGGTCGCGGTGTGCTCGCTGACGGCGGCCGGCGTGGGCATCAACCTGCAGGTCGCCTCGAACATCGTGCTGGCCGAGCTGTCCTGGACCGACGCGGAGCAGACCCAGGCCATCGACCGCAGCCACCGCATCGGGCAGGCCGAACCGGTCACCGCGTGGCGCATCATCGCCGCGCAGACCATCGACGCCCGGATCGCCGAGCTGATCGACAGCAAGGCCGGCCTCGCCGCCCGGGCGCTGGACGGGTCGGACGAAGAGGTGTCCTCCTCGGCCGACGTCCAGGTCGAGGCGCTGGCCGCGTTGCTGACGGATGCGCTGCGGGCGGCGGCCTGACCGGCACCGAATTCGGTGGTCCGGTCCGGGTGGGCGGGCGAGCATGGTCGGCATGCAGAGGCTGCCGCTGCAGGGCGGCCTGCCACCGGTGGCCGGGGTGGCCGGCGCCGTCGTGGAGATCGCCTGCGACGAGTCCGGGTTCTCCGGTTCCAACCTGCTGCATCCGGCCACTCCGGTCATCACGCATGCGAGCGTCGACCTGGGCGTCGGCGAGGCGGTCGAGCTGATCTCGGCGCTGCGGTCGGGGTTCCGGGGTTCGCTGGAGGAGGTCAAGTCCGGGCAGTTCCTGCGCGGCCCCGACGCGGGTGCGGCGCGGGAGTGGCTGCTGGGCGCGCTGGGCGGCCGCGCGCACGTCCACGTGGTCGACAAGGAGTACTTCCTCGTCACGCGGATCGTCGACCTGTTCCTGGCCGAGCCGTCGTACGGGGCCGGCACCCGGCTGACCCAGGACCTCCGTCCGGCCGCCCTCGCCCTCTACCGGGCCCGGCGCCGCGGTGGCCGCGACTGGGACGCCTTCCTCGCGGCCTTCGCCCAGCTGGTCCGGGTCAAGCGGCGGCGTGAGCCGGATCGCCAGGTCCTGGACCGGTTCTTCCGGGCCCGGGACGCGCTGGCCCGGGACGGGCTGGGCGTACCGGCCGAGGACGTCCTCGACGGGCTGAGCCGGACCCGGGTGTGGGCCGTGCTGACCAGGCTGACCAGCGACGACCGGTCGATCCCGCCGCCGCTGGAGCCGATGCTGCCGGCGCTGGCCGAGACCGTCCTGTTCTGGAGCGGCGGGCAGCGGCGAGTGCTGGTGATCCACGACGAGCAGAGCGCCCTGACGGCCGGCCGGCTGCGGCGCCTGCAGGACGTACTGGCCGACGGCGCCGGGGTGTCGCCGCTGGCCGGGCTGGTGGTGGTCGACTCCCGGGACGACCCGCGGGTCCAGGTCGCGGACCTGCTGGCCGGAGTGGCGCGGCGGTCGCCGGAGGGGATCGGCGCGTTCCTGTCCGCGACCTCGCTGCGCGATCCGGAGCCGTTGTGACCACTCGCACTTGATCGATTCACGGCACGGGAAATCGGGTTCGCGGCGGTGATGTTGACCAGGGTGGAGGCCCGGACACCGCGGGCCTGCGAGAGGAGGACCCCGTGGCCAGCACCCGACGGCATCGTGTGGTGATCATCGGTTCCGGCTTCGGCGGGCTGTTCGCCGCGAAGGAGCTCAAGGACGCCGACGTCGACGTGACGCTGATCAGCCGGACGACGCACCACCTGTTCCAGCCGCTGCTCTACCAGGTGGCGACCGGCATCCTGTCCGAGGGCGAGATCGCGCCGGCCACCCGGGAGATCCTGCGCAAGCAGAAGAACCTCGACGTGCTGCTCGGCGACGTGCACACCCTCGACCTCGCCGCCCGCACCGTGACCTCCCGGGCGTGGGACATCACGACGGTCACCCCGTACGACAGCCTGATCGTCGCCGCGGGTGCCAGCACGTCCTACTTCGGCCAGGACCAGTACGCGCTGGACGCCCCCGGCCTCAAGACCGTCGACGACGCGCTGGAGCTGCGCGGCCGGATCCTCGGTGCCTTCGAGCTCGCGAACCTCGCGACCGACCCGGCCGAGGTCCAGCGGCTGATGACGTTCGTCGTGGTCGGCGCCGGTCCGACCGGGGTCGAGATGGCGGGGCAGATCGCCGAGCTCGCCCGGACGACGCTGCGCCGGGACTTCTCCCGCATCGACACCACCCGGGCGCGGATCCTGCTGCTCGACGGCCAGTCCGGCGTGCTGACCTCCTTCGGTCCGAAGGTGTCCTCGCAGGCGGCCCGGCAGCTCGACCGCCTCGGCATCGAGGTCTGGCTCAACACGTTCGTCACCTCGGTCGACGGGCGCGGCATCGACGTCAAGGACACCTCGGGCCGGGTCGACCGCATCGACGCCAACGTCGTCGTCTGGGCGGCCGGCGTACGGGCGTCGGGGCTGGCGGCGAAGATCGCCGACCAGGCCGGCGTGCCGGTCGACCGCGCCGGCCGGATCCCGGTCGGCCCGGACGTCACCGTGGCCGGCCACCCCGAGGTCTTCGTCGTCGGCGACATGATGAGCCTCGACGGGCTGCCCGGCGTCTCGCAGGTCGCGATGCAGCAGGGCCGGTACGCGGCCAGGACCATCACCCGCCGGCTCACCGGCCGGGCGCCGCTGCCGCCGTTCCACTACTTCGACAAGGGGTCGATGGCGACCATCTCTCGCTTCTCGGCGGTCGGTGACATCGGCCCGCTGCGGTTCGGTGGCCTGCGGTTCGCCGGCTTCGTCGCCTGGCTGCTGTGGCTGGGCGTGCACATCTTCTACCTGGTCGGCTTCAAGAACCGGGTGACGACGTTGCTGCACTGGGCCGTGACCTTCCTCGGCCGCGGCCGCTCGCAGCGCACCGTCACCCACCAGCAGGCGATCGGCCGCGCGGCCCTGCACCACCTCGACGTCCCGCAGCTCGGCGTCCCGCAGCGGCCCGCGTCCGGGCCGCCTGCGTCCGGGCCGCCTGCATCCGGTCCGCCTGCGTCCGGGCCGCGTCAGGCGGTCGGGAGCGGGCGGCGCTAGCCGTTCTTGCCGGCCCTGCGGGCGGCGGGCTTCTTGGCCGTCGTCTTCTTCGCCGGGGCGGCGGGGAGCTTGCGCTTCTTCGCCGGCACGGCGTCGCCACGGTCGTGCTTGGCCTGCTCGACGCTGCGCCGCAGCGCCTCCATCAGGGCCTCGGTGCTGTGGACCGGGGTCGGCGTGGCCGGTTGCTCGAGCTGCCGGCCGGCCACCTTGGCCTCCACCAGCTCCCGGAGCGCCGCCTGGTAGCGGTCCACCATCTCCGCCGGCTCCGCCGTCCCGGTCAGCGTGTGGATGTAGGCCTCGGCCGCGGCCAGCTCGCGGGGGCGCGGCGGGGTCTCGTCCTGCCGGAACGGGAAGCGCGGCGTACGGACCTCGTCCTGCCAGAGCAGCAGGTGCAGGACGAGGACCCCGTCCCGGGGGTGCAGCACGGCCGGTGACTCGCGGCCGCGCAGGGCGACCTTGACCAGCGCAACCTTGCCGGTCCGCCGGAGGGCCTCGCGCAGCAGCACGTACGCCTTCGTGTCGGAGCCGGTCGCGTCGCAGTAGTAGCTGCGGGAAAGCCGGACCGGGTCGACGCTGTCCGCGTCGGCGAAGCCGAGGACCTCGATGGCGCGGCTGGTGGCGAGCGGCAGCTGCGCGAAGTCCTCGTCGGTCAGGACGACGACGTGCCCGTCGGGCAGCTCGTAGCCCCGGGCGATGTCGCCGTACGGGATCTCCTCGCCGTCGAGGGTGCAGACCCGCCGGTAGCGGACCTGGCCGCCGTCGGAGACGTGGATCTGGCGGAAGGACACGCTGTGTTCCTCGGTGGCGGCGAACAGCTGGACCGGGATGGAGACCAGCCCGAACGAGATGACGCCCTTCCAGACGCTCTGCATCGCGCCCCCCGGGGGAGTCCGACCTTCATCTTCTGTGTCCAGTCTGCCCCGGATCGGGCCAAGGCCACCACCGTTCGCCGCGGGTGGGCGTCATGAAGTTCCGCGGTCCGGGCATCATGGTCCGGATGCGTTTGTCGGAGACCGACGAGATCGCCGCGGAGCTCTACCTCGTGCCGCCGGCTCGGTTCGTCGCCGCCCGCGACCAGCTCGTCCGGCAGGCCCGTGCCGCCGGGCAGCGCGAGCTGGCCCGAGAGCTGCAGGTCCTGCGCCGGCCGACGCTGAGCGCCTGGCTGGTCAACGCGCTGAGCCGTCATCAGCGGGCCCGGATGCAGGAGCTGTTCGCGCTGGGCCGGGAGCTGCGGCGGGCGCAGACGGGGCTCGACGCCGAACTGCTGCGGCGCCTGCCCGGCCAGCGCGAGGAGCTGGTCGGCGAGCTCCTGGACTGGGCCCGACGGCATGCCGCCGAGGCCGGTGTGCACGCGACCGAGGCGGCGCTCGCGGAGGTGGCCGGGACCCTGCAGGCCGGGCTGGTCGACCTGGGGGCCGCGGCCGCGGTCATGTCCGGGCACCTGGCCCGGCCGATGGCGCATGCCGGGTTCGGTCCGCTTCCGCAGGTGGAGTCGGCCGGCGGAGCCATGCCCGTGCCCGCGGAGGACGAGCCGGCCGGCTGGGTCGTGTGGCCGGTCGAAGACGAACTCGCCCGCCGCCGCGACCGATCCGCTCCCGCCGACCCCTCCCCGCAACCCGACCCGGACGGGGGCGCCGGACCCGGCGGGGGCGCGAGATTGGCGCCGGCGGCGGCGTGGGCCTGGCCGGGGGATCGGGTGGACGGCTTGCGTCAGGCTGAGGCCGACCTGGCCGAGGCCGCCTCGGCCCACTGGCAGAGCGAGCACGACCTCGCCGAGGCCGAGGCCGCCATGCAGGTCGTCGACGACCGGCAGGAACTGCTCGAACAGCAACGCATGCAGCTGCGCCGCGACCGGGTCACCGCCGAGCAGGATCTCGCGGCGGCCCGCACGGCCCAGCGAACCGCGCTCCGCAAGCTCGCCGCCGCCCGCCGGGTTCTGGAGGCGGCCGAGAAGCCGCCCACCGACGACCCGGTCTGACCCCGCGCCGGCTCAGGCGCCCGCCTCGATGGTGTCGAGGTCGCGTACGGCGTAGCGGAGGTGCTCCCACTCCTCCTCGAGGATGGTGTGCAGGCAGGAGAGGACGGTCTCCGATCGGCCGGGGGCCCACGGGTTCGTGCGCGTCCCGGTCAGCAGGTCCGGTGTGACCGTGGCGAGGAAGTCGCCCACCATCGCGACGCGATCCGCCCGGGCCTGGAGCACCTCGGCGTACGACGGCGTGCCCGTCGTGAAGATCGACATGTCCAGGCCCTCCTTCTCGGCGCCGGCGTTCGCCAGGCCGAGCGGGTGGTACGGCCGGTCGAGCCGGAGGACCGCGCGGCCCAGCCAGGTGTCGGTGGCCATGACCAGGTGCCGCAGCGTCTGCGTGAACGTCCATTCGCCGGCCACCGACACCTCGACCGTGCCGGCCGGCATCGCGGCGACGCGATCGAGCGTGGCCTGCCAGCTGCGCTGGAGCACGGACCAGGCCGCACGCAGCCCGTCCGGGTCGCCCGCCCGCCGCTCGGCGCGGCCGGGGAAGCGGCGGTTGAGCTCGGCGTCGACGAAGGGGACCACGTCGATGCCGTTGACGAGGACGCTGTCGCCGTCGAAGAGCCAGGGCGAGTCGATCTCCGCTCCCAACACGTCGACACCGCGCATGACGACGCCGGTGAGGTCGGCCCCGTGGAACCGGGCACCACGCAGGTCCGCGTTCACGAACTCCGCACCCTGCAGGTCGTCGGACCCACTGAACGTCGCTGCCATGTGTCGCTCCTCCTCAGGTCGCCTCGTGCACGGTGGATCAGACTCCCAGAGGTTCGAGCAGACGGTGCGATTGCGGGCCGGCGTCGGTCAGTACGTCCAGCGGGTCGCGCCGCCGGGATGGGAGGAGAGCACGACCGTGACCTGCCGCGGGGTGAGGCAGTAGACGCGCCAGGGCGGCGGCCCCGCGGACGGTGCGCTGTACTCGGCCGTGATCGCGGTGCCGGCGGAGTCGGGACGGGCCGGCCAGCCCTGGTCGGCCCAGCGCCCGGCCACCTCCGCGACCACGTCGGGATCCTCGACCGGGACGGCGTCGCCGTCCGCCGCGAGGTCGAAGTCCTCGGTGGAGATGCCCAGGGTGCATCGGGGGTCCCGGGCCAGGTTCCGGCCCTTGCGGGTCGTCCCGCCGGTGCTGAAGTAGAAGAGGCCGGCGGCGTACAGCGGGCCGAGGCCGGTCAGGTGGGGGCTGCCATCGGCGTTGGTCGTGGCCAGCCAGCTCCGGTTGTCCGAACTGCCCGCGCCGGCCAGGGCCTCCGGGCCGGTCAGCCGGGCCTCGATCCGCTGCCAGTCGATCAGGGGCAGGTCGTACAGGTCGGCGAGGTTCTTGGCTTCCATCGGTGTCATGTCCCTTCCGGGACCGGCCGGTCCCTCACCCTGGCTACGAACGACCTGCCCTCGAATCGACACCTCAGCGGGCGCCGTCGGCCAGCCGGTCGTCGAAGGTGGTCCCGCGAGGCGGGCGTCCGGGCCGGGAGCAGGACGCCGCCCGCCATCCCGATCGGGAACAGGCCGTCCCGCCAGCTCGGCCGGAGCTGAACCGGCGTCCCGCGGACCTCCAGGATCCGCCGCGCCATGTCGAGGAAGTCCTGCGCCCGGCCGCGCGCAGCGCCTTCACGGTTCTCGCCCCGACGTTCCCGGACGCACCGATGACCGCGATCCTCATGATCCGCTACCTCCCCGCCGGCCGGAGAGCTACACGCCGACCGGCCGGCCGGACTCCGGCTAGTCCGGGGGAGTCCAGCCGCGGCGGGCGGCGCGGCGGGCGTTGGCCTCGTGGCGGCGGACGGAGGCCACGGCCTCGCGTTCCTGGGCGGCGCGCTGGCGGATGGCCTCGGCCAGCCCGGGGCGGAACCCGGCGCGCCGCACCCGGTGCTCGACGCTCTCGGTCGAGTACGCCAGCGCGAAGAACACCCCGATCAGCATCCCGCAGACCGACGCGAACACCCGGATCGACAGCAGCCCGGGCAGCAGGGTCATCACGAGCGCGATGGGCACCGCGAGCTGCACCAGGGCCCGGACGCCGTGCCGCAACATCCAGCGCGGTCCGGTGGCGTCGCGCAAGATCCAGGCGCGGTACCGGCCGGGCAGCCGCCCGCCCACCGCGTACCAGACCCAGTGCACCGGGTCCGGCCGGCGCACCGGCGCATCCGACTCCTGCTCCACCGCAGTCACCATGACCCCTCACCCGATCAATTAGTGTACGAACTAATAGTACACTTACTGAGTACGCGCAACGCGATGATGGGGGAGCGGATGGATCAGGCCGAGGACGTGCTGGCGCTGGACCGGCAGGTCTGTTTCGCGCTGGCGGTCGCCTCCCGCTCGGTGATCGCGCTCTACCGGCCGCTGCTGGAGCCGCTGCAGCTGACGCACCCGCAGTACCTGGTGATGCTCGCGCTGTGGGAGCGGTCGCCGCGCTCGGTCAAGGACCTCAGCGGGTCGCTCCGGCTCGACTCGGCCACGCTGTCCCCGCTGCTCAAGAGGCTGGAGGCGCTCGGCTACTGCACCCGTCGCCGCAGTCCCAGCGACGAGCGGATGCTCACCGTCGAGCTCACCGAGCGCGGACGGCGGCTGCGGAGCCAGGCCGAGAAGGTCCCGCCGGCGATCGTGGAGCGGCTGGGCATGGACGTCGGCGAGCTGCTCGACCTGCACCGGACGCTGACGCGCGTGATCGCCGCCACCGGCGCACAGCCGGCCGGGTCGGCCTAGCCGGTCGGGGCCGTCCGGGCCAGCCACTCGATCGTGTTGTCCCAGGCCTGCCGGGCGGCGTGCGGGTGGTGGAAGGCCGGCATCGGGTTGTCGAACGCGTGCCCGGCGCCGTCGTACGTGAGCACCGTCGCCGGCACCGGTCCGGCGGTCACCGCCTCCTCGATCCGGCCCACGGTCCCGGCCGGGAGGTACGCGTCGTCGAGGCCGAAGTGGTGCAGGCTCGGTGCCCGGACCTGGCCGGCCGCGTCGAGCAGGTTCGGCAGCGCGGAACCGTAGTAGCTGACCAGGAAGTCCGGGTCGTCCGCGGCGGCGACCGCGAACGCCAGCCCGCCGCCGAAGCAGAACCCGAACACCCCCGTCGGGCCGGCGGCGCGCCCGCGCAGGTCGGCGACCGCCGCGACCCCGTCGGCCACGGCGGTGTCCCAGTCCACCTTGCCCAGGGCGTCCATCGCGCGCGGCAGCGCGTCCTCGCCGGAGAGCACCGGATCGCCCTGCCGCCAGTAGACGTGCGGCACGAGCACGACGTAGCCGAGCGCGGCCAGGTCCCGCGCCCGCGCGTCGACGTAGTCGGTGACGCCGAAGATCTCCTGGAACAGCACGATCCCGGGGCCACGATCGCCGGCGGGCAGGTGGAGGTCGGCGGGCATCTCCCCGCCGTCGACGGACACTCGGACGCTGGTCACGTGCCCGAGTATGCCGTTCGGCACCGGCCGCGACGACACGGGCCGGCGGACCATCCATAGTGGACGGTCCGCCGGTCCGCCGGTTACCCGGCCGGGCTCAGGCAGCCCGCCTGCCACTCGGCGAGCGCCCCGCGCGGGGTCAGGCCGGGTCGGCGGCCCGGCGGCGGTCGTAGAGCCGCAGCGCCCAGAGGTAGCTCGCGAACGCGATGCCGACGCTCCAGGCGACGGCCGCGACGGCGTTGCTCCCGACGGGACCGCCGCTGAGCAGCGCCCGGACGGTCTGGGTGACCGGCGTGAACGGCTGGTACTCGGCGAACTGCCGCAGCCCGGCCGGCATCGTGCCGGTGGGGACGAACCCGCTGGACAGGAACGGCAGCAGGGTCAGGAACATCGGGGTGTTGCTCGCGGTCTCGACGCTCCTGGCGGCGAGGCCGAGGGCGGCGGACAGCCAGATCAGCGCGAACGCGAACAGCAGCAGGATCGCGGCGGCCGCGAGCCAGTCCAGGGCGCTCGCGCCGGAGCGGAACCCGAGGGCCAGGGCGACCGCGGTCACGAGCACCAGGACGGCGAGCGTCTGGAGCACGCTTCCGACCACGTGGCCGGTGAGCACGGCCGCGCGGGTGATCGCCATCGTCCGGAACCGGTCGATGATGCCGCCGGTCATGTCGCTCGCGACCGAGATCGCGGTGCCGAGGGCCGCGGAGGCCACGGTCACGATCAGGATGCCGGGCACGAGGTAGGTCAGGTAGGCGCCGCGGTCGCCCTGCGGAGCCACCGTCCCGCCGAGGCCGGAGCCGAGCTGGCCGCCGAAGACGTAGACGAACAGCAGCAGGAACACGATCGGGAAGCCGGCCAGCATCAGCGTCAGCGACGGGTAACGCAGCTGGTGCTTGAGGTTGCGGCGCAGCATGGTCGCCGAGTCGGCGACGGCGAAGGTGGTCATCGCGGGAGGGCCTCCTCTTTCTGCCGGACGGCCGGTTCGCCGGTGGCGGTGTGGCCGGTGACGGCGAAGAACACGTCGTCCAGGTCGGGGGTGTGGATCGCCAGGTGCTCGACGTCGACACCGGCGTGGTCGAGCTGGTCGAGCACCCGACGCAGCGCGGCCACGCTGCCGTCGCCCGGGATCTGCAGGGTCAGCTCGTCGTCGTCCGGCGTCGCGCCCGGGATCAGGCCGGCCGCCGCCGTGAGCGCCCGCGGCCCGGCGAACCGCAGCTGGATGTGCCCGCCGGGGATGCGGCGCTTGAGCTGCGCGGGCGTGCCCTCGGCGACGATGCGGCCCTGGTCCAGCACCGCCACCCGGTCCGCGAGCTGGTCGGCCTCCTCCAGGTACTGCGTGGTGAGCAGGATCGTCACGCCGTCGCCGACCAGCTCCCGGATGATCTGCCACATCGTGCGCCGGCTGCGCGGGTCGAGCCCGGTGGTCGGCTCGTCCAGGAAGATCACGGCCGGGCTGCCGACGAGCGTCATCGCCAGGTCGAGCCGCCGTCGCATGCCGCCCGAGTACGCCGAGAGCGGCTTGCGGGCCGCGCCGGTGAGGTCGAAGCGTTCCAGGAGCTCGGCGACCCGGCGGCGGCCGGCCTCCCGGCCGAGGTGCCGCAGGTCGGCCATCAGCCGCAGGTTCTCCTCGCCGGTGAGGAAGTTGTCCACCGCGGAGAACTGACCGGTGACGCCGATGAGGCCCCGTACGGCGTCGGGGTCGGCGGCCACGTCGTGCCCGCCGACCCGGCACTGGCCGGCGTCGGCGCGGATCAACGTCGAGAGGATCCGCACCATCGTCGTCTTCCCGGCCCCGTTGGGGCCGAGCAGGGCGAAGATGGTGCCCGCCTCGACGGTGAGGTCGACGTCGTCGAGGACGACGTGCTCGCCGAAGGACTTGCGTACGGCGCGGGTGGTGATCATCACGGTCCTTCGCTCTCAGAGAGTGGACGGGTCGGGGAGCTCGCCGGCCGCGCGCAGCGCCTCCCGGTGGCTCTTCCATTCCTTCTCGAGGATCGGCAGCCGCTCGACCAGGAAGTCGGCGAACGCCGCCCACTCCAGGAGCACGGCCCGCCGCTCGGGCGGCGCGTCGGCCAGCATCGCCAGGCCCTCGCGGGCGAGGTCGCCCTGCTCCTGGTATTCGGTCATGTCGAAGCCCATCGACCCCTCGCCGGGGAACTCGATCCGGACCCGGTCCATCCGCTCACCGGCGGCCCGCGAGCGACGGATCACGCCGAGGTTCTCCAGCGCGCTGATCGCACCGGCGATCGCGCTCCGGCTGGCCAGCAGCGCCTCGGCCAGCTCGGCGATGCTCTGCTCGCGGGGGTCGCAGATCGCGAGGTAGCCCAGCAGCCGGCCCACCATCGGCGCCATCCCGTAGCGGCGGGCGTAGAGGCGGCCGGCGTGATCGGCGAACGTGATCTCGGCGTCGGTCGGCATGATGACGACGATATCGCATACAACTGAGATAACACAAATCTTTGTTATCTCAGGATGATATGAGGGACGGGCAGCTGCGGTGGGGCCGGGCCTAGCATCGGTCGTGCGCATCTCGTGGGAGCAGCATTCCGACGGGCCGCGGCTCGTGATGTCCGGCGCGGGCGGGACGACCGTACGCGTGGACGAGCCGATCCGGCTGTGCCTGACCGACGGCTCGGTCGTCCGGGCCGACTACCAGCGGGTCGAGCGGCACGGGGACGGCTGGACCGCGACGGGTACGGCGGCCGCGGCCGCGGCGGCCGGCGATCCGGACCTGCTGCGGATCGCCGAGATCGTCGGGATCGGCATGCAGGGTGCCCTGTCGATGCCGTCGGCCCTGCTCGGGTACGCCCACCCCGGCATCCAGTGCGAGGGCCTCATGACGTCGTACTGGCTCAGCGACCCCGACCCGACCGAGTTCTCCGGCGCGGTCGGCAAGCGCAAGGGCGACGACAACGACACCTGCAACGGCCTCACCAACGGCCAGGCCGCGTACGGCGTCCACGAGCTGCTCGACACCTACGGCACCGCCGACTTCGGCCGGCTCCGCGCGGAGCTCTTCGGCGGGTGACTACCCGGCGGCCGGGATCGTTGCCAAGTCTCTTGTGGACAGTCGGGAACCGCGGTCAGGCGACCGACACGGGCTCGCGCCGCTCGGTCGCGGCGACGGCAGCGGGTCGCGGCTCGTCGCAGAAGGAGGCTTCGATCTGCCGGCGCTCGCGCCACAGGTGCCGCAGGGCGATCGCGAAGATCATGCTGCCGACGACGTTCGCGATGAAGTGCCACCAGACCCGGTACGTCCACAGCCCCGGCCCGTCCGGCAGCAGGCCGAAGAACGTGGACAGGCCGATCGCCCGGGCGCCGAACGCGACGGACACGGTCAGCGAGAGGTGCTCCAGGCCGTGGATGAACTGCATCCAGAAGCCCATCCGCCCCCACCGCCGGGTCTTGGTCTGCAGCGCGCGCCGGGTGATCACCATGACCCCGGCCAGGCCGGCCAGGAAGATGAAGTTGCCGACCAGGTGCAGGATCTCCATGCCCAGGGTCTTGTTCATGGGGGCGATCTGGCCGAAACCCGCTGCCAGCCCGTCACCCCAGGGCGTCATGCCGGGCGGCGAGTTCGGATGCGCCACCCACATGCCGACCTGGGCGAAGTGCTCCTGGGCGTGCCCGATCTGGCCGATGACACCCAACCCGATGACGCCCACACACGCGTCGAAGAGCAGCGTCGACACCGGGCGCCTGCTGGCCATCCACAACACGCCCACGGCCGCCCACATCACCACCGCCCAGAGGACGAGGATCACGGCGCCAGCCGTGTCGAGGAATGACACCGGGCCCATCATCATGATATTTCGTCTCTCGCCGGGGATACTCCGCCACCCACGCTACGAAGCCGGCGCCGAGAAGCCCCACTCACACCGTGCCGTCTCGCCACGGCGGCGGACCGGGGGTCAGACGGCGGGCTCGGCCAGGCGGTCGTCCGGCGCGGTCCGGTCGTGGGCCGTCCCTCGCATCGACGCCATGATCACTCCGGCCAGCGCGGCCAGCAGCGCCGCCACCGCGCAGATCGCGAACAGGATGCGGTACGCGGCCAACGACGGCAGCGTGACGCCGCCGACGGTCAGGGTGATCGCGGCCAGCAGGCTCCCGCCGACGGCGCTGGCCAGCGTGCTGCCCAGGGACCGGGCGAGCGAGTTGATGCTGTTGGCCGCCGCGAGGTCCTCGTCCGGGGTGTGGGTGTTGATCAGCGCCGGGAGGGAGGCGTATCCGATCCCGGTGCCGGCACCGACGATCGAGGCGCCGACGATGATCTCCCAGAGCGAGCTGGTGGCGAAGATCCGCATGAGGAGCCCGGCGGCGATGATCACCCCGGCCAGCGTGAGCACGCGGGCAGCGCTCCAGGCGTTGATGAGCCGGGCCGCGACGGGGGAGAGCAGCAGCATGAGCACGCCGCTGGGCAGCAGGCAGAGGCCGGCGGTGAGCACCGACGAGCCGAAGCCGTACCCGGAGATCGTCGGGGCCTGCACGTAGTTCGCGGTCCCGACGAAGCTGGCGAACAGCGCGAAGCCGATGAAGATCGAGGCCACGTTGGTGATCGCGATCGGCGGGTTGGCCAGGGTCCGCATGTCGACCAGCGGATGCCGTACCCGCAGCTCGACCACGGCCAGCACGGCCAGCAGCACCACCGAGGCGACCAGCAGCCCGATGGTCCGCGCCGAGCCCCAGCCCCAGCCGCTGCCCTCGGACAGCGGGAGCACCAGGCTGACCAGGCCGCCGGCCAGCAGCAGGATGCCGAGGTAGTCGACCGATCCGCGCCGGGCGGTGGGTGGCTCGCCGACGAGGACCCGGGTGGCGATCATGCTGAGCGCGGCGCCGACTGCGCCGATCCAGTAGAGAATGTGGTAGTCGAGGTGGTCGCCGATGAGGCCGGCCAGCGGGAGGCCGAGCGCGCCGCCGACGCCGAGCATCGCGCTGACCAGCGCGACGGCCGATCCCCGGCGCTCGGGCGGCAGCACCGCGGCCAGCAGGCTGATGCCCAGCGGGATCGCGGCGCTGGACACGCCGGTCAGCGCCCGCCCGGCGATCATCACGCCGACGTTGCTGGTCAGCGCGTCGATCAGGGATCCGACCAGCAGTGCCCCCAGGCACAGCAGCAACATCAGCCGGCGGCCGAACATGTCGGCCAGCCGCCCGATCACGGGCACCGCCACGGCGGCGACGAGCAGGGTCGAGGTCAGCAGCCAGAGCGCCTGGGTGGTGGAGGCGTGCAGGTCTCCGGCGATCACCGGCAGGACCGGGATGACCAGCGTCTGGGCCAGCGCCGCCATCAGGGCGCCGAGGCCGATCGCCACCACCTCGAGGTTGGCGCGGACGGCCCCGGCCGTCGTCGTGTTCGTCATGTCCCCTGACCCTGGTAATCGCGTGTTTACCAGGACTCTAGGAAGCCCGGCGGAGAGATGTCAACAAGTGATTACTTGGCAGGTACGCTGGCGGCCATGGCGGAGCGACCGGCGCGGGCCCGTAATGCCGAGGCCACGCGTGACGACCTGCTGCACGCGGCGATGCGCCGGTTCACCGTGCTCGGCTACGAGCGCACCACGACCCGGGACGTCGCCGCCGACGCCGGGGTCAACGTCTCTCTGATCAACCGCTACTTCGGCTCCAAGGACGGCCTGTTCGCCGCCGTGATGGGGGAGTTCGCGCAGTCGCTGGAGGCCTTCCGGGCCAGCCGGACCAGCCTGGTCGGGTCGATGCTCGACCAGCTCGACCTGGACGCCTGGCCCGAGTTCGGCCGTGAGCACCCGCTGCTGCTCCTGCTGCGCGACATCGGCGCGGACGAGCGGGTGGGCGAGCTGCGCCGGCGGACCCTGCACGAGGTCGTGGCCCGGCTGGCCGTCGAGCTCGGCGCCGGCCGGTCGGAGCCGGCCCAGGACGCGACGCTGCGGGCGGAGTTCGTGCTGGCGCTGGTCGCGGGCGTGCTGACGCTGCGGGCCGCGCTGCCGGACGGGGAGCTCGCGACGGGCGGCGCGGACCGGCTGCGGGACGCGCTGCACCGCGCCACGACCGCGGTCAGCACCTCCCTGCCCTGACCCACCGTGCCGACCGGCTCCTCGACCGCCGGCGCCTGGCCGCGCCGGGCAGCCTGACCGGTGGCCTGACCGTGGGGTCAGGACGGGGTGGGTTCGCGGAGTCGGCGCAGGCGGCGGCGGTCGCGGTCGGACTCGCGCCGCTGCAGCCGGCCGTCCAGGATCCCGGCCGCCAGCTCGGTCCGCCCGGCCCGTACGGCGCAGTGCAGCAGGGTGTCCTCGATGATCTCGCGCTGCGCGGCGCTGCCGCCGAGGCGGTCGATCCCCGCGATCGCGAGCAGCCCGTCGACCGCCCGCTCGACGTCACCGTGCACGAGGTCGGACAGGCTGTCGGTCAACGCGGCCACCGTCTCCGGCCCGGTTCGGCGCCGAGGGGCAGAAACCGACCGACCTCGCCTACGAGGTCGCCTCGGTCATCCTCGGCTGCTGGACCGGCGACGAGTAGACGCCCCGCGCGTCACCGGCCGGCGAGCGGCGAGGACCTGAGGTGGGCGAGGAGGTCGGCGGGGTCGTCGTAGACGGCGGCGGCGGCGTCCAGCTCGTCGGCGCCGAGGCCGCCGCAGCGCAGCGCCACACACGGCAGACCGGCCGAGCGGGCGGCGTCGATGTCCCACCTGGTGTCGCCCACCGCCACCGTACGGCCCGGGTCGAGGCCGTGGTCGCGGATCGCGACCTCGAGCAGGTCGGGGTGCGGCTTGGAGGCGTCCACGTCCCCGGACGTGGTCACGCCGGCCACCACGCCGTCGGGTGCGTCGATCGCCGGCAGCATCCAGTCCAGGTCGCTCTTGCCGCCGCTGGTCGCCAGCACGACCGTCAGGCCGAGGCCGGCGCAGGCCGAGAGCAGCTCGCCCGCGGCCGGGAACGCCGTGACCTGGTCGCGCAGCGCGTCGTACCGCTCCGAGTGGGCCTGGACGACCCCGTCGTCGTCGCGGCCCAGGATCCGCTGGACCAGCTCCTCGCTGCCGATCCCGATCGCCCGGTGCAGCGTCCACATCGCGACCTGGTGGCCGGCGTCCCGGAAGGCCTGCGACCAGGCCAGGACGTGCAGGTAGTTGGTGTCCAGCAGGGTGCCGTCGATGTCGAACAGGACACCCGGTCGTTGCTCCGATCCCATGACCGGACGGTGCCCCGGGAACCCGCCCGGCACACCCGTCCCCGTCCGTGTTCGAGCCGAACCGTTTCAGCCCGTTCGCCCGGGGCAGGCCATGCGCACCCGACGCGAGGAGGAGCCATGGGCGGCTTCATGGACAAGGCCGAGGACATGGCCGACAAGCACGACGAGCAGGTGGACCAGGGCCTGGACAAGGCCGGCGATGTCGCCGACCAGAAGACCGGCGGCAAGCACGACGAGCTGATCGACAAGGGCGTCGACGCCGCCCAGCAGCGCACGGGCGACGACCAGCAGCAGTGATCATCCCGAGGACCCCGGAGGCGAGCTTCCGGGGTCCTCGCACACCGGGGCCTGAAATTCACAGTGCTGATTCGGTTGAGCTCCGGTCCGTCGGGCAGACCGCTGCCCGTACGGAGCGAGTGGGGGCGTCCGTCCGGAAGCGACCGGCAGCCCCTTCGATGGACGCCCCGGGCCGCGATCGCGGTCACCGGAACGGAGGAGATCCATGACCGAGTTCGACGTGCGGACCCTGACCGGCGCGACGGTCGTCGACACCGGCGGCGACGAGATCGGCAAGGTCGGCCAGGTGTACCTGGACGACACGTCCGGACAGCCGAGTGGGTCACGGTGAAGACCGGCCTGTTCGGCACGAGGAGAGCTTCGTGCCGCTGGCCGCGTCCCGCGTCGACGGCGACACCCTCGCCGTGGACGCGAGCAAGGACGAGGTGACAAGTGCACCGTCGGTCGAGGGCGACGACCACATCTCCGAGACCCCACCGGAACCGCGCGCGATCTGCGCGGCTGAGTCGCGTCCGGCCGGGTACGGCAGGACGACTGGAACGCTAGGAGGCGTGATGGAACAGCAGGACGGCGCCGGCGGCGTCGCGAACGTGGCCAAGGAACAAGCGGGCCAGGTCGGCCAGGCCGCGTCGGCCGCCGGCGGCCAGGTGGCGCAGGCCACCAAGGAACAGGCCGGCGCCGTGGCCGGCGAGGTCCGGCAGCAGGCCCGCGACCTCGTCGGAGAGGCCCGGACCCAGGTCGGGGACCAGGCGAGCACGCAGAAGGGCCGGGCGGTCGAGGGGCTCCGGTCCCTCGGCGACGAGCTGCAGGAGATGGCTCAGCAGGGCGGCCGGTCCGGCGTGGCCACGGAGGTCGCGCGGCAGGCCGCGTCCCGGGCGCACGGGCTCGCCGACCACCTCGATCGGCACGAACCGGCCGAGCTGCTCGACCAGGCCCGCTCGTACGCGCGCCGGCGTCCGGTGGTGTTCCTGGCCGGCGCCGCGGTTCTCGGCGTGGTCGCCGGTCGGCTCACCCGCAACCTCGCGTCCTCCGGTGATTCCGGCGACTCGGAGCCGGCCGCGCTGACCGGCCCGGCCAGCACGCCCGCGCTGCCGGCCGCATCGGGCTACCCGGATGCGCCGGGCTATCCGGATGCGCCGGGCTATCCGGCTCGGGCGGTCGAGCCGGCGTACCCGTCCAACGGTTACGAGGCCGGCGGCTATCCGGCCGATCCCTCCGCCGCCGGTGGGGAGCCCGGACCGGCCGGATATCCGGCCGGCTCGGAGCCCGCGGGCGGCTTCCGGTCGCCGGGGGAGCCCGTCCCCGCCGGCGGAGCGTACGAGCCGGCCTACGGTTCCGGCCTTCCGCAGCCGGGCTACGAGCCCGGCTACGAGCCCGGGCCGGACCAGGCCGGGCTCGACGACGGCTCGGCGACCACCGGGCCGACCGGGTACGGGACCCCCGCCGCCACCGGGCAGGATGCTGGCTACCAGCCCGGCATCGGCTACGAGCCCGGCCAGGAGCCGGTTCCCGAGAACTGGCGGGGGCGGAGCTCGTGACCGGCGGCTCGCAGGTGGCCGGCTCCGGGCCGGCCGCCGTGACGCCGGAGATCGACGGCCGATCGGTCGGCGACCTGCTCGGCAAGGTGACCACCGACCTGTCCACGCTGATGCGGCAGGAGGTCGAGCTGGCCAAGGTCGAGATCAAGGAGGAGGCCACCAAGGCCGGCAAGGCGAGCGGCATGCTCGCCGGCGCGGGTGCGGTCGGCTACCTGGTGCTGGTCTTCCTGGCCCTGACGCTGATGTTCGCGCTGGACGCGGTGATGCCGATCGGATGGGCCGCCCTGATCACGGCGGTCGTGCTCGGCGCCGTCGCCGCGGTCCTGTTCGTCGTGGGCCGCAAACAGCTCCAGCAGCTCAACCCGAAGCCGGAACAGACCATCGAGACGCTGAAGGAGGACGTCCAGTGGGCGAAGAATCGGAACAGCTGAGGCGCGAGATCGACCGGACCCGCCGAGATCTCGGCACCGACGTGGACGCGCTCACCGAGAAGGTGTCGCCGTCGCGGGTGGTGGGCCGCCGGGTCGACAAGACCAAGGACGCCATCGGCGGCCTGAAGGACAAGGTGATGGGTGGCGACTCCTCGACCGGGGACGGCCTGCCCGGCGCCGCGTCCAGCGTGCAGTCGGGGATGCAGAACGCCGCCGGCACGGTGAACGACACCGCGTCGTCCACGGCGCAGGCGGCCCGCCGGCAGGCGCAGGGCAATCCTCTCGCGGCCGGGCTGATCGCGTTCGGCGTCGGCTGGCTGGTGTCCTCGCTGCTGCCGGCCTCGCAGCGGGAACGCGAGCTGGCGCAGGCCGCGAAGGAGCAGGCCCAGCCGGCCGTGCAGGCGGTCGGGCAACAGGCCGGAGCGGTGCTGTCGGAGGTGAAGGACAACCTGCAGGAGCCGGCGCAGCAGGCGGTCCAGTCGGTGAAGGAGACCGCTGCCGACGCCGCCGGCACGGTGAAGGCCGACGCGCAGTCGGCCGCCGGGGACGTCAAGGACACGGCGCAGGAGGCCGGCGGCCAGGTCCGCGAGCAGGCCCCGACCTCCCACTGAACGGCCACGTCAAGCCGGGGTGACCGAACGTGCGGTCACCCCGGCGGCCGGCCGGTTTCGGGGGGATCTGTCCGGGCAGGGTGTCGGCCCGGACAGGTCGCCGGTCGGGGAACGGGAGAGTTCATGAGTGCAGTCGTCGGGTCGGTGCGGGCTCCGCTTCCCGTTCCGCGCGGGCCGGTCAGCGCCGCCGTGCTGGCGGCCGTGGTGCGGCCGCCGCACCGATTCGACGGTCCGTCGCCGAGCCGGCGGCCCCGGGCCGACGTACTGGACGACGGCGATCTGCTGCTCGCCCTGCACGTCTGCTACGAGCTGCACTACCGCGGGTTCGCCGGCGTCGACGACGACTGGGAGTGGGAGCCGTCGCTGCTGGCATACCGGGCGGTGCTGGAGGCGCGGCTCGACACCGCCCTGCGGGCCCTGGTCGCCGTCCCCGACGTGGCCCCGGCCGACGTGCCGCGGGCATTGGCCGACCTGGTCGCGGCCGACGACGGTCCCGCGCTGGCCGCGTACGTCCAGCGTCGCGCCGACCTCGGTCAGGTCCGGGAGCTGCTCGTGCACCGTTCGATCTACCAGCTGAAGGAAGCCGACCCGCACACCTGGGCGATCCCGCGGCTGGCCGGTGGCCCGAAGGCGGCGCTGGTCGAGGTGCAGATAGACGAGTACGGCGGCGGCCGGCCGGAGCGCATGCACGCCCGGCTCTTCGCCGACGCGATGCGGGAGGCCGGCCTGGACGACGGGTACGGCGCGTACGCCGACCTGGTGCCGGCGGTCACGCTGGCCAGCAGCGTGACCGCGTCCTACTTCGGTCTGCACCGCAGCCGGCGCGGGGCGATCGCCGGGCATCTGGCCGCGCTGGAGATGACGTCCTCGCTGCCGATGCGCCGCTACGGCGCCGGTCTGCGCCGGCTCGGACTCGGCCCGGTCGCCACCCGCTTCTTCGACGAGCACGTCGAGGCCGACGCCGTGCACGAGCAGATCGCCGCGCACGACCTGTGCGGTGCGCTCGCCAAGGCCGAGCCGGAGCTCGCCGCTGACATCCTGGCCGGCGCGGCGACCTGTCTGACGCTCGACGCCCGGCTCGCGGAACACCTCCTCGCCTGCTGGAGGACAGGGTCGACCTCGCTGCGCGGGTCGCCGGAGGACATCGCCGAATCGGCCTGACGAATCCTGTCCGGACAGAAGCCTGTCCGGACAGGCTAGTCGGCCGCGGGCGCCGGGCGGCTCGGGTCCGGACCCGACGGGGCGCGGAAACGCGCCACCTTGTGCGTGCCGTCACAGAACGGCTTGCTCGCCGACTTCCCGCACCGGCACAGCGCCACGGTCGACCGCCCGGGCTCGATCGTCCGGCCGTCCTGGGTGAGGAACGTCACCGGACCCCGCACCAGCAGCGGCCCGTCCTCGTACGCCGTGATCGTCACGCTCTCCCCGTCCATGAGCCGGGCCCTACCCGCGCCGCGGCGAGGAAACCGCGGTCAGGTGAGTTGCTGGCGCAGCTGGGCCAGGGTCCGGGACAGCAGCCGGGAGACGTGCATCTGGGAGATGCCGAGCTGGGCCGCGATCTGGGACTGGGTCTGGTTGCCGTAGAAGCGCAGCTGCAGGATCCGCCGTTCCCGCTCCGGCAGGGTGGCCAGGGCGGGGCCGAGCGACTCGTGCAGCTCGACGTTCACCAGGGCCTGGTCCTCGCCGCCGATGCTGTCGCCGAGGGTGCGGTCCTCGCCGGTCGGTGCCTCCAGCGAGTCGGCGGTGTAGGCGTGCGCGCTGGCCAGCGCCTCCAGCACCTCCTCCTCCGTCCGGCCCGTGCGGACGGCGAGCTCGGCGACGCTCGGGGCCCGGTTCAGTTCCTGGGTCAGCTCTCCCGCGGTGCGGGTCACCTCGATGCTCAGCTCCTGCAGACCCCGGTTCACGTGCACGGCCCAGGTGCGGTCTCGGAAGTGCCGGCGGATCTCGCCCAGGATCGTCGGCGCCGCGTACGTCGAGAACTCCAGGCCGCGGCCGGGGTCGAACCGGTCCACCGCCTTGATCAGACCCATCGCGCCGGCCTGGAGGAGGTCGTCCATCGGCTCGCCGCGATCGGCGTACCGGCGGGCGAAGTAGCGGACCAGGGGCAGGTGCTGCTGGACGAGCTCGTGCCGCAGCCGGTCCCGTTCCGAGCCGGGCTCCGTCAGCTCGGCCAGCCGGACGAACCGGGCCCGGGTCGCATCTCGCTCGGCGGTGCGGTCGAGGGTGATCGTCATCATTCTCCAGCTCCGAGAAAAGGACCAGGGCTGGCGCATCAACCACCGCAGACTCTACGAGCAGTTCCTGGGTCCCGCCATCCGAGCGCCGGTTCCCCGGCCTGTGAGCTCGGGAAGCGCGCGGTAGACCGTCGAGCGGCTCACGCCCAGCTGCCGGGCGATCGAGGCCACCGTGCTGTCCGGCTCGCGCAGCAGGCGGCGGGCGTGCTCGACCTGGTCCGCGGTGAGCACCGGCGGACGGCCGAGTCGCTGCCCGTTGGCCCGGGCGACGGCCAGCCCCTCGCGGGCGCCCTGCGCGCCGGCCTCCCGGACCATGCCGGCCAGCGCGGCGAAGACCGGGAACACCAGCCGGCCGTCGCCGGCCGTCGTGTCCAGCCCCTCCTTGAGGGCGCGGAAGCCGACGTCCCGATCGCGCAGATCGTCGACGACGCGGATGAGCTCGTGCACGGAGCGGGTGAGCCGTTCCAGGCTCGGGACCACCAGCGTGTCGCCCGGCCGCAGGGCCGCCAGGCAGGCGGTCAGCTCGGGCCGCCCGGTGGTCCGCCCGAGGGTGGTGTCGGCGAACGTCGTCGTGCAGCCGGCCTCGGCGAGCAGGCGCAGCTGCCGCTCCAGCGGCGGCCCGCTCGGCGACCGGCGGGCGTACCCGACGGCTCGACCGGGCTGGGATCCCTGTACCAAGACGGCCTCCTACACCTGAAGGTGTAGGGACTGTTGTCGGCATCGATGCCGCGGTTGTCGGCGAGCCCCACCGCCATCCTGGACGTCCAAGATATCGCCACCCACGCCCAAGGCCAACCCCCGGCGTGATCCGGGCCCGGCGGGGTTGGGCGGGTTCGTGCGAGTGGTCGTGATCGGGGCGAGCGGGAACGTGGGTACGGCCGTGCTGCGGCGGCTCGGCGCGGACCCGGCGGTGGACGAGATCATCGGCGTGGCCCGCCGGCCGCCGACGGGCGCCGGCCGGCCGTACGACGGGATCGGCTGGGAGGCGGTCGACGTGTCCGCCCCGGCCGCGGTCGAACGCCTGACCGGCGTGGTCGCGGGCGCCGACGCGGTCGTCTCGCTGGTCTGGCGGCTGCAGCCGAGCTGGGACACGGCGGCGCTGGAGCGGGTCAACGTCGGCGGTACCCGGGCGGTGCTGGACGCGGTGCTCGCGGCCGGCGTGCCGCGGCTGGCCTACTCGTCCTCGATCGGGGCCTACGCGCCGTCGCCGGGGGATCAGCCGCGGGACGAGAGCTGGGCCACGACCGGCATCCCGAGCTCGACGTACAGCCGGCAGAAGGCGGCGGTCGAACGGCTGCGAACGCGCCGATCATGCACACCGGCAGGGCCCGCGCGCTCGGCTGGAGCCCGGCCCGCTCGACCGCCGACGTGCTCCGCGAGTTCCTCGCCGCACTCCCCGCCGGCACCGGCACCGGCAGCCCGGCCCTCGCCCCCCGTACCGCCCTCACCGGGCGCCGCGCCACCGCCTGACCTGGCGACCGGGGTCTACGGGCGGCGCTGGAGGCGTTCGCGGTGGCGGCCTTCGGCGAGGAAGGCCAACCGGCGGAGGGTCTCGACGTTGCGGGGATGCAGGGCGAGGCGGCGCAGCGGCGCGGGGAGCAGCAGCACGGGGCCGGCGGTCGCGTCCTCCTGGATCGTCACCAGCGTCGCGCCGGGCCCGTCCGGGGTCAGCTCGAGGCGGACGACCGCCTCGCCCGCCGGCCAGGCCTTGGCCCGCAGCACCAGCTCGCGGGCGGGCTCGGCCGAGACCACGACGGTGTCGTCGTTCACCAGCGCCGGCCAGATCCCGAACGAGTGGTGGATGGCCTCGCCCGGATCGGGCCAGTCCGGGTCGACGTTGCGGACCCGGCAGGCGCCGACCACCCAGACCGCGAACGACCAGCCGTCGGCCAGCACCGACCAGACGTCCTCCGGCGGCGCCGCGATCGTCCGCCGAACCGTCGCCACCGTCCGCTCCGGGAACGTTCCGCTCACCGTCCACTCCTCCTCGTGCCATAGAGAACTGCGGCGCCGGCCGCTGCGCCCAGGCCGACCGGCCGCAGCCAGTGCCGGCCCCAGCGTCCGTGCGTCGCCTCGCCCGCCGGCTGCGGGTCGAGCACGTTGCCGTCGTGGTCCTCGACCCGCTGCCGGCCCAGCCCGCCGGCGCGCATCAGCGGCCCGACCATCCGGTCGTACACCGCGGGCAGCGCGCGGAAACCGAGGATCACCACCGGGTTGGCCACACCGACCGAGACGTCCCGGCGCGGCCGGTCCAGCGCGCGCAGGATCGCCCGGGCCACCTTCTCCGGTGGGTCCACCGGCGGCGGTGGCCGCCCGCCGCGGCCGAGGTAGCTGGCGGCCTGGCTGTACACCGGCGTGTCCACGCCACCCGGCGACACCAGGCTGATGTCGATCCCGCGCGTCTGCCGGGCCTCGATCTGCAGCGTCCGGGCCAGCCCGTGCAGGCCCCACTTCGCCGCCACGTACGAGCTCATGTACGGAGCGGCGATCTTCCCCAGCAGTGAACCGACGATCACCAGCCGGCCCCGGCCACAGGCGCGGAACTCCCGCAGCGCCGCGCGGGCCACGTTCGCGGCTCCGATGAGCGTGATCTCCACCGCCCGGTCGAACACCTCGACCGGCACGTCCTCGAACCGCCCGTACGCGACGACGGTCACCGAGTGGACGACCGCGTCCACCCGGCCGAACCGCGTC
This sequence comes from Mycobacteriales bacterium, assembly GCA_035995165.1. Taxonomy (NCBI): domain Bacteria; kingdom Bacillati; phylum Actinomycetota; class Actinomycetes; order Mycobacteriales; species Mycobacteriales bacterium. The sequence continues at coordinate 1,131 of DASYKU010000133.1, read as the reverse complement.
GCGGCGACCGCGAGCAGCGCGTCGACCGCGTCGGCGTCACTGACGTCGGTCGGGACGACCAGGGTCTCGGCGCCGGTCGCCCGGCACTCCCGTTCGGCCGCGGCCAGGCCCTCCGGGGACCGGGCCGCGAGCACGACCCGGTCCCCGCGCCGGGCGCAGGCCAGCGCGGTCGCGCGCCCGATGCCGCTGGACGCGCCGGTGATCACGATGACCCGGCTGCTCACGGGGTGAGCAGCACCTTGATGCAGGAGTCCTGCTTCTTCTGGAACATCTCGTAGGCGCGGGGGGCCTCGTCGAGCGGCAGCACGTGGGTGGCGAGGTCCTCGGTGCCGAGCGGGTCGGCGTCATCGAGCACGAGCGGGAGGATGTCGTCGATCCAGCGCCGGACGTGGGCCTGGCCCATCCGCAGCTGCACGCCGCGGTCGAACATCTCCATCATCGGCATCGGGTCGACCTCGCCGCCGTACACGCCGCTGACCGAGACGGTGCCGCCGCGCCGGACGCCCTTGACCGCCGCGTGCAGCGCGGTCAGCCGGTCGATCGCGACCCGGTCGGTCAGCGCCCGCGCGGCCGCGTCCGGCAGCAGCCCGACCGCCGCCTGTGCCGCCTTCGCGACCGGGGCGCCGTGGGCCTCCATGCCGACCGCGTCGATGACCGCATCCGGTCCCCGCCCGCTGACCAGGTCGATCAGGGTGGCCGCGGTGTTGTCGAGCTGGTCCGGGTCCAGGGTCTCTGCCCCGAACCGGCCGACCGCCGCGCGGCGTTCCGGCACCGGGTCGACGCCGATCACCCGGGGCACGCCCCGGTACCGGGCGATCCGCGCCGCCAGCTGCCCGACCGGCCCCAGGCCCAGCACGGCCAGGGTGCCGCCCTCGGGCACGTCGGCGTAGGCCACGGCCTGGTAGGCGGTGGGCAAGATGTCAGACAGGTAGAGGTATTGCTCGTCCGGGACCCCGTCGGGAATTTTGATCGGGCCGAATTGGGCCTGCGGGACGCGTAGGTATTCGGCCTGCCCACCGGGCACTGAACCGTAGAGAGAGGTGTACCCGAACAGGGAAGCCCCCTTGCCCTGCGCTCGGACCTGGGTCGTTTCGCACTGCGCGAACAGCCCGCGGGTGCACATCCAGCAGT
>DASYKU010000132.1 GCA_035995165.1 Mycobacteriales bacterium | reverse complement strand
CCGCGGATCGGCGCCGGTTGGTAACCGATTAGCCGGGACACGGCAGAATTGACTCCATGCCCGCCCCCACTGAGCCCGCGCCCGCAGGCTCGCGCCCGTCGTCCGCGCTGGACCCGAAGATCGCCGACCGGCTGAAGCGCGACCCTGCCGGGTTGGTCGCCGCCGTCGTGCAGCAGCAGCACACCGGCGAGGTGCTCATGGTCGGCTGGATGGACGACGAGGCGCTGCACCGCACCCTGACCACCGGCCGCTGCACGTACTGGTCGCGCAGCCGGCAGGAGTACTGGGTGAAGGGTGAGACGTCCGGCCACCAGCAGTGGGTGCGCTCGGTCGCGCTCGACTGTGATGGCGACACCGTGCTGGCCAGGGTCGACCAGGTCGGCGCGGCCTGCCACACCGGCGACCGCACCTGCTTCGACGCCGACGTCCTGCCCGCGGTCGTCGCCGACCGGCCCGCCCCGGCGAGCACCACGTGACCACCGGGGAGGTGGTTCCGGACCGGGCGGAGTTCGCGCGGCTGGCGGCGCGGTCCCGGCTGGTGCCGGTGACGCGCCGGCTGCTGGCCGACGGCGAGACCCCGGTCGGCGTCTACCGCAAGCTCGCCGGTGGCCGGCCCGGCACGTTCCTGCTGGAGTCGGCCGAGCACGGGCGGTCCTGGTCGCGCTGGTCGTTCGTGGGCGTACGGTCCTCGGCCACCCTGTCGGAGCGGGACGGGCGGGCGGTCTGGACCGGGACGCCGCCGCCCGGGGCGCCCGTCGAGGGCGACCCGCTGGAGGTGCTGGCCGGGACCTGGCGGGCGCTGCTCGGGCCGCGGCCCGGCGGCGACCTGGCCGAGCTGCCGCCGCTGACCGGCGGCCTGGTCGGCTACCTCGGCTACGACGTGGTCCGGCGGCTCGAGAGGCTCCCGGCGTACGCGACCGACGACCTCGGGACGCCCGAGCTGACCATGCTGGTCGCCACCGACGTGGCCGTGGTCGACCACTACGAGGCCAGCGTGCTGCTGGTGGCCAACGCGCTGGTCCCGTCCGGGGCGTCCGAGACTGAGCTGGACGCCTTGTACGCCGACGCGGTGACCCGGCTGGACGCGATGACCCGGGACCTGGCCACGCCGGCCCCGCCGAGTGTGGCGGTGACCCGGCCGGTGCCGCCGGCGGAGCACGTGTCCCGGACGCCGGCCGGGCAGTACCAGCCGGCGGTGAAGGCGGCGCTGGACGCGGTCCGGGCCGGCGAGGTCTTCCAGGTCCAGGTCGGGCAGCGGTTCGAGACGCCGACCGACGCCGACGCGCTGGACGTCTACCGGGTGCTGCGGACGCTGAACCCGTCGCCGTACATGTATCTGCTGCGGTTGGACGGGTTCGACATCATCGGGTCCTCGCCCGAGGCGCTGGTGACGGTGACCGAGGGGCGGGCCGTGCTGCACCCGATCGCCGGCACCCGCCCGCGCGGCGACACCCCCGAGCGGGACGCGGAGCTGGCCGCCGAGCTGGTCTCCGACGTCAAGGAACGGGCCGAGCACGTGATGCTCGTCGACCTGGCCCGCAACGACCTCGGCCGGGTCTGCGCGCCGGGGACGGTCCGGGTGGTCGAGTTCGGTGGCCTGGAGCGGTACTCGCACGTCTGGCACATCGTCTCCACCGTCACCGGCGAGGTCGCGCCCGGGCGGGACGCGCTCGACGTCCTCACCGCCTGCTTCCCGGCCGGGACGCTCACCGGCGCGCCCAAGGTCCGGGCCATGGAGCTCATCGAGGAGCTCGAACCCGTCCGCCGGGGTGTGTACGGCGGCGCCGTGGGCTACCTCGACGCGGCCGGGGACCTGGACATGGCGATCGCGATCCGGACCGCGGTGGTCCGGGACGGGACCGCGTACGTGCAGGCGTCGGCGGGGATCGTCGCCGACAGCGACCCGGCGTCGGAGGAGCAGGAGACCCGCAACAAGGCGCGGGCCGTGCTGCAGGCGCTGGCGACCGCGGCCACCCTCGCCCCACCGGACGTCCGATGACCGAGGCCACCCCCCGCCCGGCCGGCCCGGCGGCCGGCGGAGGCGGGTCGGCCTCGGCCGGCGGCGGGCCGGCCGCGGCCACCGGCCGGCCGGCGGCGGCCTCGGCCGGCGGCGGCCCCGGCGGCGGCCCCGGCGGCGGTTCCGACGGCGGTTCCGACGGCGGGCGGCGGGGGATGGGGGCGCGGGAGCTGGGGGCCGTCGTCGGCGCGTGCGCGCTCGGCGGCGGGATGGTGCTGTTCTCCGTCGGCCCGACCTGGCTGCGGGTCAGCGCGCAGCGCCGCCCACCGCTGGCCGACGTGACGCTCAGCCTGTCCGGCCGGACGCTGGAACCGCTGGTGGCCGGGCTCGGGATCGTCGGGCTGGCCGGCGTCGTCGGCCTGCTCGCGACCCGGCGCTGGGGCCGGCTGGTGGTCGCCGCGATCGTGGCCGCGTCCGGGATCGGGGTCGTCGTCACCGCGCTGACCCGGCTGGCGGCGCCGGGTCAGGCCGAGCTGGCCGACCTGCTGCAGGAGTCGGACCGGGGCGCCGGGCTGGCCGCGGACCCGGCGATCAGCGCGACCGCGTCCCCGGGCTGGCCGTTGCTGGCCGCGGCCGGCGGGCTGCTGCTGGCGCTCGGCGGGCTGGCCGCGCTGGCCCGGTCCCGGCATTGGCCGACCATGTCGGCCCGGTACGACACGCCCGCCGCGCGGGCGCAGCGACCCCGGACGGACGCCGCCGTCTGGGACGCCCTGTCCCGCGGCGACGACCCGACCACGGCCGACCCGCCCCCCGCTGACCCGACCACCGCTGACCCGACCGCGGCCGACCCGACCGCGGCCGACCCGACGACCGCCGATCCGACCACGGCCGACCCGACCACGACCGACCCGCCCACCGCTGACCCGACCGCAGCACCGGCCGACCGTCGCGAGGCGCACTGACCCGGCTCGTACGTTGCTCGAACACGGGGCTGATGTGGCCTCGTGACCACGGACCGTACGGTGGCCGCGTGGTGGGGGACAGCAAGGGCCTCGTGCTGGTCGTGGAGGACGAGCGCGCGATCGCCGACCTGGTCCGGCTCTACCTGACCCGGGAGGGGTTCGGGGTGCACGTCGAGGCCGACGGCGTCGGCGGCCTGACCGCGGCCCGCCGGCTGCACCCGGTCGCGATCGTGCTCGACGTCGGCCTGCCGGGCCTGGACGGCACCGAGCTCTGCCGGCGGCTGCGCGCGGACGGGGACTGGACGCCGGTCCTGTTCGTCACCGCCCGCGACGACGAGATCGACCGGGTGCTCGGCCTGGAGCTGGGCGCGGACGACTACGTGACCAAGCCGTTCTCGCCGCGGGAGCTGGTCGCCCGGGTCAAGACCGTGCTGCGGCGGACCCGCGGCATCGAGCAGGCCAGCCCGCTGCTGCGGGTCGGCCGCGTCTCGCTCGACCCCGACCGGCGCCGTGCGTACGTCGACGCGGCCGAGGTCGCGCTCACCACCACCGAGTTCGACCTGCTCGCGTTCCTGCTGCGCCGCCCGGGCCGGGTGTACGAGCGCGAGCACCTGCTCTCCGAGGTCTGGGGGTACGCGGCCGCGGCCGGCACCCGGACCGTGGACGTGCACGTGGCCCAGCTGCGGGCCAAGCTCGGCGACGCCAGCCCGATCCGTACGGTCCGCGGGGTCGGCTACTCCGCGGAGGCGCCGTGACCGATACGCCGGGGTTGGGGGAGCGGTTGTTCGCGGGGGCGTACCGGCCCCGGCGGCATACGCTGGCCGGCCGCATCGCGCTGGTCACGACCGCGGTCGCGGTGGTCGCGGTGCTGGTGGCCGGGGTCGTGTCGCTCGGGCTGGTGCGCTCGGCCGGGGACGGCGACGCCCGCAAGACCCTCTCCGCGCTGGCCGACGCGGCCGCCGACGGCACCGGCGGTGGCCGGCTGGGAACAGGCCCGATCGCGACCCGGACCCGGACCCGCAACCAGCTCAACGCCCTGAAGATCGACTTCACCTTCCTCACCCGGACCGGCGCCACCCAGGGCGGCCCGGCCGACGGCCTGGCCACCCGGGCGCTGTCGGAGCAGGAGCGGCAGCAGGTCGTCGCCGGGCAGCCGATGTCGCTGACCCGGGACGTCGGCGGGGTCCGGACCCTGGTCGAGGCGCGCCCGTCCACCGGCGGCGGCGTGGTGCTGGCGCAATCCCTCTCCGACGCCTCCTTCGCCCGGGACGCGGTGCAGCGCATCGGCATCTCGCTGCTGGTCGGGCTGGCGGTGGCAGCGCTGGCCGGACTGCTGCTGGCCCGGCTGCTGGCCCGCCCGCTGCGCCGGGCCGCCCAGACCGCGCACCTGCTCGCCGCCGGCGCCCGCGACGTCCGCGTCCAGCCGGAGGGACCGGCCGAGGTGGCCGAGGTCGCCGACTCGCTGAACGTGCTGGCCGCGGCCCTGGCCGCCAGCGAGGGCCGGCAGCGCGACTTCCTGCTCTCGGTCAGTCACGAGCTGCGGACCCCGCTGACCGCGATCACCGGGTTCGCCGAGTCGCTGGCCGACGGCGTGACCGCCGGCGCGGAGGTGAAACCGGTTGCCCGGACCGTGCTCGGCGAGGCCCATCGGCTCGACCGGCTGGTCTCCGACCTGCTCGACCTGGCCCGGCTCGGCGCCCAGGACTTCCGCATCGACCTGCAGCCGGTCGACCTGACCGAGCTGGTGCGGGCGGCCGGCGAGGTCTGGCGGGCCCGCTGCGAGGCGGTCGGCGTCACCGGCCTGACCGACCTGCCCCGGCACCCGGTTCTCTGCGTCACCGACCCGACCCGGATCCGGCAGGTCATCGACGGCCTGGCCGAGAACGCGCTGCGCGTCACTCCGGCCGGTCGGCCGGTCCTGCTCGGCCTGTACGAGACCGCCGGCGTCGCCGTCCTGCAGGTCCGCGACGGCGGCCCGGGGCTGTCCCCGCAGGACCTGCCGGTCGCGTTCGAGCGCTCGGTCCTCTACGAGCGCTACCGGGGCGTCCGGCAGGTCGGCACCGGCGTCGGCCTCGCGCTCGTGCACGGGCTGACCACCCGGCTCGGCGGCACCGCGGACGCCGGCCGGGCCCCGGAGGGCGGCGCCTGCTTCACCGTGCGGCTGCCGCTGCAGCCCGGCCCCTCGACCAGCACGGTTCCCCGGCCGTACGGGGGCGGGTCGGTTCCCGCACCAGGAGGTCGGTAGGGTGCCTGAGAGGCAGCCGACGAAGGGGATCAGCGTGAGCGTTCTCGACGAGATTCTCGTCGGAGTCCGCACCGACGTCGCCGCTCGTGAGGCCGCCGTCCCGCTGTCTGAGGTCAAGGTGGCTGCGGCGCGGCGGCCGGCGGCTCTCGATGCGATCGCGGTACTCCGACTTCCCGGCGTGGGAGTGATCGCCGAGGTGAAGCGGGCCAGTCCGTCCGCGGGGGAGATCTCCGCGATCCCGGACCCGGCCTGGCTCGCGGGCGAGTACGAGTCGGGTGGGGCCCGGATCATCAGCGTGCTCACCGAGGAGCGCCGGTTCTCCGGCTCCTTCGCCGACCTCGACGCGGTCCGGGCCAAGGTCGAGGTCCCGGTGCTGTGCAAGGACTTCGTGATGTCCTCCTACCAGGTCCACGAGGCCCGCGCCCACGGCGCCGACATGGTCCTGCTCATCGTGGCCGCGCTGGAGCAGAACGCGCTGGTGGGCCTCGTCGAGCGGATCGAGTCGCTCGGCATGACCCCGCTGGTCGAGGTGCACGACGAGGCCGAGGCCGACCGCGCGCTGGAGGCCGGGGCCAAGGTCATCGGCGTCAACGCCCGCAACCTCAAGACGCTCCAGGTCGACCGCAGCGTGTTCGAGCGGATCGCGCCGGGGCTGCCGAGCCGGGTGCTGAAGATCGCCGAGTCCGGGGTCCGCGACCCGCACGACCTGATCGCGTACGCGGGGGCCGGCGCCGACGCCGTCCTCGTCGGTGAGGGGATCGTCACCAAGCCGAGCCCGCGGCAGGCCGTCGCCGAGCTGGTCACCGCCGGGTCCCACCCGGCCACCCCGCGCCCCGCCCATGACCGCTGAGATCGTCCCGGACGCCTCCGGGCACTACGGGCCGTACGGCGGCCGGTTCGTCCCCGAGGCGCTGATCGCGGCGCTGGACGAGCTCGGGGCCGCGTACGACTCGGCCCGGCAGGACCCGGAGTTCATGGCCGAGCTGGACCGGCTGCTCAAGACGTACGTGGGGCGGCCGACGCCGGTCACCGACGCGGCCCGGCTGACCGCGCACGCCGGCGGCGCCCGGATCCTGCTCAAGCGCGAGGACCTGGCCCACACCGGCTCGCACAAGCTGAACAACGCGCTCGGCCAGGCCCTGCTGGCCCAGCGGATGGGCAAGAACCGGATCATCGCCGAGACCGGGGCCGGGCAGCACGGGGTCGCGACCGCGACCGCCTGCGCGTACCTGGGCCTGGAGTGCGTGGTCTACATGGGCGAGGAGGACACCGTCCGCCAGGCCCTCAACGTGGCCCGGATGCGGATGCTCGGCGCCTCCGTGGTCCCGGTGACCACCGGGACCAGGACGCTCAAGGACGCGATCACCGAGGCAATGCGGGACTGGGTGACGAACGTCGCGAGCACGCACTACGTGATCGGCTCGGTGATGGGGCCGCACCCGTTCCCGATGATCGTGCGCGACTTGCAGCGAGTGATCGGCGACGAGGCCCGGGCCCAGCTGCTGGAGCTGACCGGCCGGCTGCCGGACGCGGTCACCGCCTGCGTGGGCGGCGGCTCGAACGCGATGGGGATCTTCACCGCGTTCGTGCCGGACGCGTCGGTCCAGCTGATCGGGTACGAGGCCGGCGGGCAGGGCGTCGAGGGCGCGCTGCACGCGGCCACGATCGCGGCCGGCCGGCCCGGCGTGCTGCACGGCATGCGGACCTACCTGCTGCAGGACCCGGACGGCCAGACGCTGCCGACCGCCTCGGTCTCGGCCGGGCTGGACTACCCCGGCGTCGGACCCGAGCACGCCTGGCTCTACGACACCGGCCGGGCCACGTACCGGTCGGTGACCGACGCGCAGGCCATGGAGGCGCTGCGGCTGCTCGCGCACACCGAGGGCATCCTCTGCGCGATCGAGACCGCGCACGCGATCCACGGCGCGGTCGAGCTGGCCCGCGAGCTCGGGCCGGAGCAGATCGTGCTGGTCTGCCTGTCCGGACGCGGGGACAAGGACATGGACACCGCCGGCCGCTGGTTCGGCCTGCTGTGAGCGAGCGCGAGGGCTCGCAGCGCGAGCGGAGAGCGACGAGGGCCGATCGCCCGGCGCTCGCGCCCGGCGATCGGCCGGAGGACCGGGCGCTGTGAGGTTGTCGGAGACCTTCGCCGCGGCCAAGGCCG
>DASYKU010000131.1 GCA_035995165.1 Mycobacteriales bacterium | reverse complement strand
GGTCGTGCCGGCCGCGACCGGGATCGCGCCCATCCTCACCCCGATCGCCGCGGTGGGGCTCGCCCTGGTGATGGCGGCCGCGGTGGTGGTGCACGTGCGGCGCAAGGAGCAGTTCGTGCCGCCGCTGGTCCTCGGCGTGTTGTCGCTGGTCCTGGCGATCCTGCGGTTCGGTCCGTACCCGTCCTGACCGTGCGGTACCACGATCGGCGGTCGCTCGCCAGGGAGTGCCGAGGCTATGCGGAGCCACCTCCGGTCGGCGTAGGGTCGGCCGCGAGGCGCGCCGAACGGGCGCCGCACGGGAGGAATCGTGAAGATCGGTCTGCACATCGCGGACTTCACCTACCCGGCCGGACCGGCCGGGTTGGCCGACGACCTGACCCGGATCGTGGTCACGGCCGAGGAGGCCGGGTTCGCCCGGGTCAGCGTCATGGACCACCTCTGGCAGATCGGCATGATCGGGCCGCCGGAGCACGACATGCTCGAGGCGTACACGACGCTGGGCTACCTGGCCGCGCGGACCGAGAAGATCCAGCTGCTGGCCTGGGTGACCGCGGTCGTCTACCGGGAGCCGGGGTTGCTGGCCAAGATGGTCACCACGCTCGACGTGCTCTCCGAGGGCCGGGCCGCGCTCGGCATCGGCGCGGCCTGGAACGACGAGGAGTCGCACGGTCTCGGCCTGTCGTTCCCGCCCCGGGCCGAGCGGTTCGAGCGGCTGGAGGAGGCGTTGCAGATCTGCCTGCAGATGTGGAGCGGCGACGACAAGCCGTACACGGGAGCCCATTACACGCTCGGGCGCACGCTGAACTCGCCCGCGGCCCTGACCCGGCCGCACCCGCCGATCCTCATCGGCGGCAGCGGTGAGAAGAAGACCCTCCGCCTGGTCGCGCAGTACGCGGACGCCTGCAACCTGTTCTCCGGCCCGGACCTGGAGCACAAGCTGGATGTGCTGCGCGGGCACTGCGAGGCCGTCGGGCGCGACTACGACGAGATCGAGAAGACCGTGATCACCACGCTCGACCCGGGCCCCGACGGCGCCAAGGTCGACGAGCTGATCGCGGAGCTGCGCCGGCTGGCCGGCCTCGGCTTCAGCCACGTCCACGGCTCGGTCCCGGACGTCGCCTCGATCACGCCGCTGACGCTCCTCGGCGAGCGCGTCATCCCGGTGGTCGCGGAGTTGTAAGGCGGACTGCGCCGCCCCGGTTCGCCGGGGTGGCGCAGAATGACCACCATGTCCCAGTTCGAGCCCGCGCCACCGCCGCCGCCGGAGCCTGAGTACGCCCAGGGGCCGCCACCGCCGCGGGCGCTGCGGCCGGTGATGGTCCTGCTGCTGACCAACCTCGGCCTGTCGATCCTGCTCACGATCGTGGTGCTGATCGCCCGGCACAGCGTGGTCGCGTACCAGCTGGACCACCGGCACATCACCGACCCGGCCCAGCGCGAGTCGCTGCGCCACAGCTACACCGTCAGCATCTACAGCCGGATCATCAGCAACGTCGTGGTCAGCGTCGTGTACGTCTTCCTGGTCCGGGCGCTGCTGCGGGGCCGGCGGTGGGCGTACCGGCGGGTGATCCTGCTCGGGTCGATCGGCATCGTCGTGCTGCTGCTGGCGCAGTTCACGCCGTACCCGGTCTGGATGCGGACGCTGGAAGGGCTGCAGGTGCTGGTGCTGGCCGGGCTGCTCTGGTTCGTGACCCGGCCGGAGGTCCGCAGCCACTTCGCGAAGGGGCTGCCGGGCCGCCAGACCCGCCGTTTCGGGAGGGCCTGACTAACGGCGCGGGTCGATGTGGACCTTCGGGCCGGGACCCCAGCCGGGGTCCCGCCGCCCGGCCAGCGCGGCCGCGGCCTCGTCGAGCCCGACGGTCGCGGCGACCAGTGGGCGCGGGTCGACGGCGCCGGTCGCGTACAGGTCGATGGTGCTGGCCAGGCCGCCGGACGCGCCGAGCACGCCGACGGCGGTGACGTCCTTGAGCACCAGCGCCCGGGTGTCGATCGGGCTCGGCTCGCCGGACAGTCCGATGTAGACGACCCGGCGGCCGGGCTCGACCCGCTCCAGCGCCAGGGCCGGCAGCGCGGCCGCGGTCGAGGCGTCCACGACCGCGTCGTACGGCAGCGCCGGCAGCGTCTCCAGCGTCCAGGCCGGCGCGAGGCCGGCCGCGAACCCGAGACCCGGACCGGGCAGCCCGAGCAGGTGCACCTCGGCCCCCTTCGCGGCGGCGATCAGCGCGACCAGCAGCCCGATCGTGCCCGGACCCAGCACCAGCAGCCGCTCGCCGGGCGCGAGGTCGGCGGCCCGGACCGCCCGCAGCGCGGTCCCGCCCGGCTCCACCAGCGCGCCGAGCGCCGGGTCGACGGTGTCCGGCAGCGCGTGCAGGGCCCGGGCCGGCACCAGCAGCTGCTCGGCCAGCGCGCCGGGCCAGCCGCCGCGGATGCCGATCTCGTACCGGTCGGCGCACAGGTGCTGACGCCCGGACCGGCAGCGCGGGCAGCGGCCGCAGCCGAGCATGGTGTCGCCGGTGACCCGGCGCCCGGCCCAGCCGGGATCCACGCCCGGGCCGGGGGCGGCGACCGTGCCGCTCCACTCGTGCCCGATCCGGATCGGGTAGTGGGCCTGCCCGCTGTGCAGGTACGCCATCTCGCCGGAGAAGAACTCCGCATCCGTCCCGCAGACGCCGGCCCGCTCGACGTCGACGACGACCTGCCCCGGCCCCGGCACCGGCCGCTCGACCTCGCGGATCTCGGCCGCGCCGGGACCGGTGATGACGAACGCCCGCATGCTCACCGCGTCATGGTCCCCGGCTGTCGGCAGAATCGGGGGCATGGCTCTCCGCAGCGACGCCTGGTACGCGGGTCAGGACCGCAACTCCTACATCCACCGCGCCTGGATGCGCCGCGGCGCCCCGGCCGCCGCGTTCGCCGGCCGGCCGCAGATCGCGATCGCGAACACCGCCTCGGACCTCACCCCGTGCAACAGCCACCTGACCGAGGTCGGCGAGCACGTGAAGCAGGGCGTCTGGGAGGCCGGGGGCGTGCCGCTCACGCTGCCGGTGGTCTCGCTGGGCGAGACGCAGGTCCGGCCGACCGCGATGCTCTGGCGCAACATGGCCGCGATGGCCACCGAGGAGATGCTGCGGGCCAACCCGATCGACGGCGTGGTCCTGCTCGGCGGCTGCGACAAGACGATCCCGTCGCTGCTCATGGCCGCGGCCTCGGTCGACCTGCCGGCCGTGGTCGTGCCGGGCGGGCCGATGCTGACCGGGACGTTCCGGGGCGTGCCGCTGGGCTGCGGGACCGACGTCTGGCGGCTGTCGGAGGAGGTCCGGGCCGGGACCCTGTCCGCAGCGGCGTTCCTGGACTCCGAGTCCTCGATGATCCGCAGCCGCGGGCACTGCAACACGATGGGCACCGCGTCCACGATGGGACTGCTGGCCGAGGCACTGGGCGCGACCCTGCCCGGGACGGCCGGTCTGCCGGCCCCGGACAGCCGGCTGCTCGCGGCCGCGCACGAGACCGGCCGGCTCGCGGTCGAGATGGTCGAGGCCGAGCGGCGCCCGAGCCGGGTGCTGACCGCCGGCTCGTTCCGGAACGCGATCGTCGCGCTGGCCGCGCTGGGCGGCTCGACCAACGCGGTCGTGCACCTGCTGGCGATCGCCGGCCGGCTCGGCGTACCGCTGTCGCTGGACGACTTCGACCGGATCGGCTCGGGCGTGCCGCTGCTGACCGACCTGCAGCCGGCCGGGCGGCACCTGATGGAGGACTTCCACCGGGCCGGCGGGCTGCATGCCGTGCTCCGGCAGGTCCGGGACCTGCTCGACCCGGAGGCGCTGACCGTGACCGGGCGGCCGCTGGTGGACGAGCTCGGCCCGGGCGAGATCTGGGACCCGGAGGTGATCCGGACCCGGGCCGAGCCGCTGCAGCCGGACGCCGGGATCGCCGTGCTGCGCGGCAACCTGGCCCCGGCCGGCGCGATCATCAAGCCGGCGGCGGCCTCGCCGCACCTGCTCCGGCACCGCGGCCGGGCCGTCGTCTTCGACTCGGTCGAGGACGTGCACGCCCGCCTGGACGACCCGGACCTCGACGTGGACGCCGACTCGGTGCTGGTGCTGCGCGGCTGCGGTCCGCGCGGCTACCCGGGGATGCCCGAGGTGGCCAACCTGCCGCTGCCGTCGAAGCTGCTGCGGGCGGGCGTCCGGGACATGGTGCGGGTCTGCGACGGCCGGATGAGCGGGACCGCGTACGGCACGGTGGTGCTGCACGTCGCGCCGGAGGCCGCCGCCGGCGGCCCGCTGGACCGGGTCCGGACCGGCGACCCGATCGTGCTGGACGTGGCCGCGCGGCGGCTGGAGGTCGACCTCCCGGCCGGCGAGCTGGAGGCCCGGGAGCCGTCCGCGGCGCTGCAGGCCGCGCTGGCCACGCCCCGGCGCGGCTGGGAGCGGCTCTACGTCGACACCGTCCAGGGCGCCGACACCGGGGCCGACCTCGACTTCCTGATCGGGTCGAGCGGGGACGCGGTCGCCCGCGACTCACACTAGGGGCGCCAGTCCGCGCTGGTCCCGACCGTCGCCTGGCGGGGGAAGACCTTGCCCACCAGCACGCGGTGAACCTCGTCGTCGCCGTCGAGGCAGAGGTCCTCCAGCACGGTCAGCTCGTAGTCGCGGTCGGCCGCCTCCCGGACGGTCGAGAGCACCACGCCGCTGGTCGCGATCCCGCCCAGCACCAGGCTGGTCACGTCGTGCGCGCGCAGGATCAGCTCCAGGTCGCTGCCGGCGAACGCGCTGACCCGCTTCTTGGTCACCACGATCTCGCCCTTGCCCCGCAGCAGCCGCTCGTGCGGCTCGGACCCGGGATGGTCGGTGGTCATGCCGGGCCGGTCCCGGAGTCCGGCGAAGATCTTGTTGCGCGGCGAGACCTCGGGGTAGCCGGGCCCGAACGCGACCCGGACCAGGATGACCGGCACCGCGGCCTGCTCGGCCCGTTCCTGGGTCGCGACGACCCGGTCCAGGTACGCGTCGGTCGCCTCGAACCGGTCGACGACCGCGTTCTGCAGATCCATGAGCAACAGCGCCTGAGTCATGCGTCCGATTCTGCTGCGGGGCCGGGACGACGGTGAACGCGGGCCGGGCCCGTCCCGTACAGGGAGTGGAATGCGTATCGAGTCCCGAGGAGAGCGTCGCTGATGTCCGAAGAGAACCCCCGCCAGAACGTCACCTTCGCCAGCAACGGCAACCAGGCGCACGGCTATCTCGCCACGCCGGCCGCCGGGTCCGGCCCCGGTGTCGTCCTCATCCAGGAGTGGTGGGGTCTGGACGACCACATGGCCGAGGTGGCCGACCGGCTGGCCGCGGAGGGCCTCGTCACCCTCGTCCCGGACCTCTACGGCGGGCGGGTCGCGCACGACGCCGACGACGCCGGCAAGTTCATGTCCGAGCTGCCGGCCGACCGGGCCGCCCGCGACCTCGGTGGCGCCGTCGACCACCTGCTCGCCTCCGACGCGGTGACCTCGGCCAAGGTCGGCATCATCGGCTTCTGCATGGGCGGCGGGTTCGTCCTGCAGATGGCCGCGCAGCAGGGCGACCGGATCGCCGCCGCCGTCCCGTTCTACGGCGTCTCCGGCGGCGAGCCCCCGCAGTACTCGGCGATCACCGCGCCGGTCCAGGGCCACTACGGCGAGGACGACGCGTTCTACCCGGTCGAGCAGGCCCGGCAGCAGGAGGCCACGATCCGGGCCGAGTCGCAGGCGCCGGTGGAGTTCTTCTACTACCCGGCCGGGCACGCGTTCCTCAACGACAAGGACAAGCTCGGCACGTACGACAAGGACAGCGCGGACCTGGCCTGGCAACGTGCGGTCGCGTTCCTCACGGCGAACGTGGCATGAGCGCCGACCTCCACTTCTACTTCGACCCGACCTGCCCGTTCGCGTGGATGACCAGCAAGTGGGTCCGCCGGGTCGTGGCGCAGCGGGACTACACCGTCGACTGGCGGTTCATCTCGCTGCGGATGATCAACGAGCATCTCGACTACGCCACCCACTTCCCGGCCGGCTACGAGGGCGGGCACACCGCGGGGCTGCGGCTGCTGCGGGTGGCCGCGCGGACCCGGGAGACGCTCGGCCGTCCGGCCGTCGGCGACCTGTACGCGGCGTTCGGGGCGGCGATCTTCGACGCCGCCGGCTCGGCCGACGACATGCCCACCCGGGCCCGCCGCGGGACCCGGGAGTTCGTCGCGCCGATCCTGGATTCGGCGGGGCTGCCGGCCACGCTGGCGGACGCGCTGGAGGACCCCTCGCTCGACCCGGTCATCCGGGCCGAGGGCGAGGAGGCGCTCGGGCTGACCGGGCGGGACGTCGGGACGCCGATCATCCACGTCGAGCCGCCGCACGGGGTGGCGTTCTTCGGGCCGGTGATCAGCCGGCTGCCCTCGGACGAGGACGCGCTGCGGTTGTGGGACCACGTCGTCGGGCTGGCCGGGTTCGCGGGTTTCGCCGAGCTCAAGCGCAGCCTGCGGGAGAAGCCGCAGCTGCGCGCGCTCGGCGTCGACGTCGACGAGGTCGGCAACCAGGAGGACTGGCAGGCCGGCCGCGTCACAGACCCAGCGCCGCGGTGACCTCGGGGCACGTGAGACGCCTTACGCACCAGGCGAAGTGGCCGTCGCTGCCGTCGGCGCTGAACACGTCGGCGGTGGCGATCCCGTACGCGGCCCGGTAGAGCCGCAGGACCTCCGCCGGGTGGCCGAGCCGGGCGGCGTACCGGTCGGTGCGGGTCTCGGTGGCCGCGGCGGCGTCCGGGCCGTACATGTCGAGGATCGCGGCGGTGACCCCGGCCTCGAATCGCGGGTCCCCGGCCGTGCTGAGGAAGCCGAAGTCGAGCACCGCGACCGGCCGGCCGGTGTCGTCGACATGGATGTTCGGCGCGACCAGGTCGCCGTGCACGAGCGTGTCCGGGCCGGGGTCGAGCGCGGCCAGGCGGTCGGCGACGGCGGCGTACCGGCGGTCGAAGTCGGGGACGTGCGCCCGCAGCAGCGCGCCGGACCGGGCCGTCCGGCGGGCCAGCAGTCCGGCCAGCGCCGCCGGGAAGTCCTCGCCGTCCCGCCGGAACGGCCGGTCCTCGTCCAGCACCGGCAACGCCCGCATCGCCGCCGTCCCGGGCACGCCCGCGAGCGCCCGCAGGATCCCGAGCACGCCGTCGTCCGCGTCGGGCCGGTCCCGGTCCCGGGCCGAGTCCTCCGACCCGGCGCCCGCGTCGGGACCGCCCGGCCAAGCCGTCCACTCGTCCAGCGGGCGCCCCGGCAGCTCGCGCTCGATCGTCACCGCGGTCCCGTCGACCTCGTCCACCCGCAGGATCTCCGGGGTCGCGAACGGCAGGCCGGCCGCGGCCACGTCGGTGTAGTACGCCTGCCAGAGCAGCAGTTCGGCCGGCGTCCGCCGCCGCCACACCTTGGCCACCGTCCCGTCCCCGAGCCGGTAGACCGCCCCCTCCATCCCGGCCCCGAGCGGGGCCGCGCCCGGAAAGCCGGCCCGGACGAGATGGTCGAGCCAGGGCTGAGTTACGGGAGGTCCAGGGGGAGGGGGAGGGCGGCTGGGTCGGCCGCGTGGGTGGCGACGTCGAGGTCGTAGTGGCCGGTGGGTGGGGTCCAGGCGCCGTCGCGGCGGGTGGCGAGGACGCGGAGCGGGATCTCGACGCGGACGGGGACGCGCTCGCCCGGGGCGAGGTCGGCGCGGGTGAAGCCGGCCAGGAACCGGTCGCCCTCGGGCGTCCGCGCGTAGACCTGGACGACCTGCCCGCCCGGACGGGTGCCGGTGTTCTCGATCACCGCGCGGACCTCGATCCCCGCGGTGCCCACCGACAGAACCGCGTCGGAGAGCCGGAACGTCGTGTACGACAGCCCGAACCCGAGCGGGTACGCCGCCGCCACCTTGTCGCGGTCCAGCTTCCGCTGCCCGTGCCACCGGTCGTACGTGACCGCGGTCGCCTCCGGGTCGAACGGCACCAGGTCGGCCTCGTCCACCGGCACCGCGAACGGCAGCCGGCCGCCGGGGGAGCGGTCCCCGAGCAGCACGTCGGCCAGCGCCGCGCCGCCCTCCATGCCGGGATACCAGGCCAGCAGGATCGCCGGCACCGCCGACTCCCACGGCGAGGTCACCACCGCGGCGCCGGCCATGATGACGACGACCGTGCGCGGGTTGGCCGCCGCGGTCGCCCGGATGAGCTCCTCGTCGGCCGGGTGCAGCCGCAGCGAGCCCCGGTCGCCGCCGACCGACTGCGGGCCGTCGTCCCAGACCTTGGCCAGCTCGGCGAGCGCGGACGGGTCGTCGGCGGGCGGGTAGAGCGCGGCCAGCGCCGGGTCGAAGGATCCGACGTACTCGCCCTCGTCGGCGGCGGTGTAGCCGACGACGACGATCGCCGCGTCCGCGCCGGCCGGGTCGGTGGTCAGTTCGACGCCCGGAAGCGCGGCCCGCAGCCCGGCCAGCGGCGTCACCACCGACGGCGCCCGGACGTCGGACGAGCCGTGGTCGCCGGTGTTCGCGACGTCGGCCAGCCGCCCGACCACGGCCACCCGGGTCAACGTCGCCGGGGACAGCGGCAGCAGCCCGGACTCGTTGCGCAGCAGCACCATCGAGCGCGCCGCGACGTCCCGGGCCAGCGCCCGGTGCGACGGCCCGGCCACGACGGACGGCGACGGGTCCACAGTGGACCGTCCGGCTGAGAACGCGAGCTGGGCCCGCAGGATCCGGACCGCGGCCCGGTCGACGTCGAGGGGATCGAGCGACCCGTCGGCCAGCGCCCCCGGCAGGGCCTGCGCCCGCTGCTGCGCGAACGGCATCTCCAGGTCCAGCCCGGCCGCGACCGAGCCGACCGGGTCGCGCAGCCCCCAGATGAAGTCGGACATGACGAACCCGTCGAAGCCCCACTCGCCGCGCAGGATCTCCGTCAGCAGCACCGGGTTCTGCCCGCACCACTGCCCGTTCACCGAGTTGTACGCGCTCATCACCGCACCGACGCCGGCCTCGACCACGGCCCGGAAGTGCGGCAGGTAGACCTCGTGCAGCGCGCGCTCGTCCATCGTCACGTCGACGCGGAAGCGCGCGTTCTCCATGCTGTTGGCGGCGTAGTGCTTCACGCAGGCCAGCACGTGCTGCTGCGCGCCCCGGGCCAGCGCCGCGCCCATCGCGCCGAGCAGCACCGTCTCCTCGCCGTACGTCTCCTGGGCCCGGCCCCAGGCGGGGTGGCGGAGCAGGTTGATGCAGACGCCGGCGAACAGGTTCCCGCCCTGGGCCCGGATCTCGGCCCCGATGGCCTCCCCGACGCGCTCCTCGAGCGCGGGGTCCCACGTCGCGCCGCGGGCCATCGGCACCGGGAACGCGGTGGACCGCCCGATCACCGCGCCCCGGGGCCCGTCGCTGAACCGGATCCCGGGGATGCCGAGCCGGGGTACGGCGCCGGCCACGATCGGCTCGAGGTTGTAGCCCCGGCCCATCATGTCCGGCATCCCGGTCCAGAACGGCTCGTCCCCGTCGAGCAGGCCGAGCCGCTCGGCCGTCGTCAGCTCCGCCACCAGCGCCGCGGCGACGACACCGGGATCGGCCCCGGCCCGGACCGCGGTGACGGCGTCGTCGAAAGCGGCCGGGCCGGGCGCCGCGCTGTCGGGAGACGACACGCTTACTTGCCGAAGCCCGCGGTCAGCCCGGACAGCAGCTGCCGGCGGCCGACCACGTACAGGACCAGGATCGGCAGCGTGGTCAGCACGACCGAGGCCAGCACGGCCGGCACGTTGACCGTGTATTGCCCCTGGAACGCGGACAGCGCCAGCGGCAGGGTCCGCCGCTCCGGGCTCTGGGTCAGCACCAGCGGCAGCAGGAACCCGTTCCAGATGATCAGTCCGTTGTAGATGGTGACGGTGACCAGGGCCGGCCGCGACAGCGGGAAGGCCAGGTGCCACAGCGTTCCCCACTCGCTGGCGCCGTCCACCCGCATCGACTCGAACAGCTCGTTCGGCACGTCCCGGATGAAGTTCGTGAGCACCAGCACCGACAGCGGGATCGCGAACGCGATCGACGGCAGGATGATCGCGAGCAGGCTGTCGTACAGCTTCAGCCGGATGATGATCAGGTAGATCGGGATGATCGTCGCCTGCAGCGGGATCGCCAGCCCGGCCAGGAACAGCGCGTTGGTCGACCACAGGAACCGGCCGCGCCCCCGCACGATCGCGTACGCCGCCATGAAGGAGACCAGCACCGCCGGCACCACCGCGCCGAGCGTCACGACGAGGCTGTTGAAGAAGTAGCGGATGAAGTGTTCCTGGATGACCAGCTTGTAGTTCTCGAAGGTCAGGTCCGTCGGCGGCTTCAGCGGGTTGGCCGAGAAGTAGTTGGCCGAGGTCTTGAAGCTGGTGATGATGATCCAGTAGATCGGGATGATCACGATCCCCAGCCAGATCCAGCCGGCCAGTCCGCCCGGCCAGTTCCAGTGCCGCGGGCTCTGGGACCGGCCGGAGTGGGACCGGCCCGGCGCCTCGCCCGCCTGGTCGGTGTCGGGCGTGAGCGTGGTCGCCACCTCAGGCTCCTTCCGTCTGGCTCTCGCGGGCGTCGCCGCCGAGGCGGCGCAGCAGCAGCGCCAGGCCCAGCCCGACGAACACCAGGATCACCGCGATGGCGCTGGCCGGCCCCATCTGGTTGCCCTGGAAGCCCTTGATGTACATCTGCACCGCCAGCACCCGGGTCGCGTCGGCCGGGCCGCCGGCGGTCAGCACCCAGATCAGGTCGAAGAAGGTCAGCGATCCCACGACCATCAGCGTCGAGGACGTGATGATCGTGTACTTCAGCTGCGGCAGGGTGATGCTGAAGAACTGCCGGACCCGGCCGGCCCCGTCCAGCTGGGCCGCCTCGTACATGGAGACCGGGATCTGCCGGACGCCCGCTTGGTAGATCAGCGAGTGGAAGGGGATGTACTGCCAGGACACGATGAAGATCACGACGCCGACGGCGAGCCGGCCCCGGCCGAGCCAGTCCTGGGCCAGGAAGCCGACGCCGAGCCCGGCGCTGAGCCCGAAGTTGGGGTCCAGCAGGGCCTTGTACGTGATCGCGATGGCGGCCGAGCTCAGCAGCAGCGGCACGAAGTACACCACCGCCAGCACGGCCCGGTAGCGCTGCCGGCCGGCCAGGAACACCCCGAGCAGCAGGCTCATCGGCGTCTGGAACGCCCAGGACAACGCCATGATCAGGAAGGTGACATAGAGCGCGTGCGGCAGGCCGGGGTCGGTGAGGGTGGCCCTCCAGCTGGTGAGGCCGGACGGGTGGATCGCGCCGATCCCGTCCCAGGTGGTGAAGCTCAGGCCGAGCGCGCCGAGCAGCGGGATGACCCCGAACGCGAGGAAGATCAGCAGGGCCGGCAGCACCATCCAGGCGACCGACCCGTTCGCACCGCGCGACCCGCTCCGGTCGCCGCGCGTGGGAACAGTTGTCGTTGCCTGCGCGGCGACCGGAGCGAGTGCCGTCACTGGCCGATGACCTTGTTCATGTTGTCGGCGAACTGCTGCGGCGAGATCGAGAGCTGGAAGAGCTTGGAGATGTTGTCCAGCAGCGTCTCGGCCGCGGTCGGGTCGAGCGCCTGGTCCCAGGACTGCCCGAAGTTCTTCGCCTTGCTGGCGATGCCGTAGACGAAGTTCAGGAAGTCCTTGTCCTTGGACGCGTTGAGCTGGCTCTCGGTCCCGGTCGAGATCGGCACCTGGCCGGTGTCGATCCACTCCTTGTTCTCTTCGGGGGAGAGCACCGCGGTCTTGAAGAAGTTCTTCGCGGTCTCCTTCTCGGCGGCCGTGGCCTTGGAGGAGATCGACAGGTACTGGCCGGGGTTGCCGACGGTGTCAGCGGGGTCGCCGGTGCCGCCGTCGACCGACGGGAAGTTCATCCAGCCCAGATCGCCGTCGGGAACGAACTTGCCGCCGTTGCTGACCTGGATCCCGTACGACCAGGAGCCGTGCAGCATCATCGCGGCCTTGCCGCGGTAGAGCAGCGCCTGGTCGGCGTTGGAGTCCGCGGTGATGGACGAGAAGCCCTTGACGAAGCCGTTGGCCTTGACCAGGTCCTGGGTCATCTGCAGGCCCTTGAGCGACACCGGGTCGGACCAGGCGCCCTTCTCCGTCATGACGCGCTGGAACAGTTCGCTGCCGCCGAGCCGCAGGTAGAAGAACTCCAGCCACATCATGTTCGTCCACCGGGACTGACCGCCGAGCGAGAACGGCGCGATGCCCTTGGCGTTGAACTTCGGCACCAGGTCCAGGATGTCGCCGTACGTCTGCGGGGGCTGGGCGCCGATCTGGTCGAAGAGCTTCTTGTTGTAGTAGAGGACGATCGGCTGGACCGTCTCGGCCGGCATCGCGTAGATCTTGCCGTCGACCGTGGCCGCGCCGAACGAGGACGGGAACAGCCGGTTCTTGACCGCCGCGTTCTGGCCGAACCAGGACGTGAGGTCCTCGACCTGGTTGGCCTGCACGTAGCTGCGCAGGCCGCCGCCGCCCCAGCCCCAGATGATCGTGGGGGACTGGCCGGCGCCGATGGCCGTCTTGATCTTGGTCTTGTACGCGTCGTTCTGGAACGTCGTGCCCTTGATCTTCGTGTTCGGGTTGGCCGAGTTGAACCGGTTGACCGTGTCGGTCCGGATCTTCTCGCCGGGCGGCCCGGACAGGTACCAGTAGCTGGCACCGCTTCCGGTGCTGCCGCCGCCGCTACCGGCCGAGCTGGGTCCGGAGCTGCCACAGGCCGCGAGTGCGGCGCCCGTGAGGGGCACACCGACCGCGAACTTGAGGAAGGTCCGGCGAGAAGTCGTCATGGGGTCCACGCGCTCATCTCCGTACTGGTGAGCCGCGGCCTCCCGCGGCGGCCGATCTTCTGAGGGTGGTGGCGGCGATCAGCCCCGGACCCGATCCGCTCGTGACTCCCCTGCCCTCCGTACGGGCCCGACTGTTTCGATCGGCGATCGCAACAGTTAACGTAGGAACGCCGGTTAGGTGTGTCAAGGGTCTCAGTACTGGTTTCCACGGCGTGAACGAAGAGAATCACCCAGGCGCATCAGCCCGGTTCCGATCGGGGACGAGGCCGCCTCGGTCGTGTCATGATGCCGATGGCACCGATATCGTTACGAAACTTTTCGGAGCCCGACGTCCCTCGCTCGAAGGGAGCTCGCGTGACGAGACCGGACCCCGCCAGCACCACGCAGCAGACGGCCCCGCCGTGGCAGGACACCTCGCTGCCGATCCCCGAGCGGGTGGACCGCCTGCTCGCGGAGATGACGCTCGAGGAGAAGGTCGCCCAGCTCGGCAGCCGCTGGGTCGGCGCCGACGCCCGGGTCCTCGCGGCCGAGGCCGACGAGTCCGGTGCCGACGGCACCCTCAACGTCGCGCCGATGCAGGACGTGTTCGAGTCCGCCGGTGCGGTGCCGCTGGCCGACGCCGCCCGGCACGGGCTCGGCCACCTGACCCGGATCTATGGCAGCGCCCCGGTGACCGCGGCCGAGGGCGCGGCCGAGCTGGTCCGGCAGCAGCGCACGGTGCTGGACGCGTCCCGGCTGCGGATCCCGGCACTGGTGCACGAGGAGTGCCTGACCGGGTTCACCACGTACGGCGCGACGATCTACCCGGCCGCGATCGCCTGGGGTGCGACGTTCGACCCCGGGCTGATCGAGCGGATGGCCGCCGCAATCGGGCGGGACATGGCCGCGCTCGGTGTGCACCAGGGCCTCTCGCCGCTGATGGACGTCGTCCGGGACTACCGCTGGGGCCGGGTCGAGGAGACGATCGGGGAGGACCCGCTGCTGGTCGCGACGCTCGGCTCCGCGTACGTGCGGGGGCTGCAGAGCGCCGGGGTGATCGCCACGCTCAAGCACTTCGCCGGCTACTCGGCCTCCCGGGCGGCCCGCAACCACGGGCCGGTGTCGATGGGGCGGCGCGAGTTCGTCGACGTGATGCTGCCGCCGTTCGAGGCCGCGGTGACGCTGGCCGGCGCGGGCTCGGTGATGAACTCGTACTCGGACGTGGACGGCGTGCCGGCCGGGGCCGACCCCTGGCTGCTGACCGAGGTGCTGCGGGAGCAGTGGGGCTTCACCGGGACCGTCGTCTCCGACTACTGGGCCGTGCCGTTCCTGGCCACCATGCACCGGGTCGCGCCGGACCTGGCCGGGGCCGGTGCGCTCGCGCTCGCCGCCGGGCTGGACGTCGAGCTGCCCGACACGATCGGCTTCGGCCCCGGGCTGGTCGCGAAGGTGCGCGCCGGCGAGGTGCCGGAGGCGCTGGTCGACCGGGCCGCGCGGCGGGCGCTGACCCAGAAGGCCGAGCTCGGCCTGCTCGACCCGGGCTGGACGCCGGAGGGGTCGGTGACCGCGATCCCCGACCTCGACGCGGCCGGGAACCGCGTGCTGGCCCGGGAACTGGCCGAGCGTTCGATCGTGCTGCTGGATCCCGGCACCTCCCTGCCGCTGCAGGGGACCCGGAAGCTCGCCGTGGTCGGGCCGTGCGCGGCCGACCCGCGGACGTTCATGGGCTGCTACGCCTTCCCCAACCACGTGCTGCCCCGGCACCCGGGCTTCGGGCTCGGCGTCGAGGTGCCGACCGCGGTCGACGCGCTGCGGACCGAGCTGCCCGGCGCCGAGATCGTCTACGAGCAGGGCTGTCCGGTGCAGGACCCGGACCGCTCCGGCTTCGACGCCGCGGTCCGGGCCGCCGCCGGCGCCGACCTCTGCGTGGCGCTGGTCGGCGACCTCGCGGGTCTGTTCGGCCGCGGTACGTCCGGCGAGGGCTGCGACGCCGAGGACCTGCGGCTGCCGGGCGTGCAGGCCGAGCTGCTGGAGAAGCTGCTGGAGACCGGCACACCGCTGGTGGTGGTCGTCGTCTCCGGCCGGCCGTACGCGCTGGGCGACCTGCATGGGCGGGCCGCGCTGGTGCAGGCGTTCATGCCCGGTGAGGAGGGCGGGCCGGCGATCGCCGGCGTGCTGTCCGGGCGGCTGCAGCCCAGCGGGAAGCTGCCGGTGCAGGTGCCGCGGCGGCCGGGCGGCCAGCCCAGCACGTATCTGCAGCCGCCGCTGGGCAGCCCGGACAGCGCCGGGATCAGCCCGCTGGACCCGACGCCGCTGTTCCCGTTCGGGTACGGGCGGTCGTACACGTCCTTCGTGGTGGACCGGCTGCGGCTGAGCGCGACCGAGGTGCCGACGGACGGGGAGCTGACCGTGTCGGCCCGGGTCCGCAACACCGGCAGCCGGGCCGGCGACGAGGTCGTCCAGCTCTACCTGCACGACCTGGTGGCCGAGGTGGCCCGGCCGGTGCGGCAGCTGACCGGGTTCACCCGGGTGCCGCTGGAGCCGGGGGAGGCGAAGGACGTGAGCTTCCGGGTGCACGCGGACCGGACCGCGTACACGAACCGCCGGCTGGACCGGATCGTGGAGCCGGGCGACATCGACGTTCTGGTCGGAACCTCCGCCGGTGACCTGCCTTGCCACGCTACGGTCCGGCTCACCGGGCCGGTCCGGACCGTCGGGTCCGACCGGGTGCTGCTCACCCCGGTCACGATCGAACCGGCGGGGAGCGCCTGATGGTGCGCCAGGAGGACGAGAGCCGGACCGGCAACGGCCGGGCCACGCTGGCGACCGTCGCCGCCTCCGCCGGCGTCTCCGTCGCCACCGTCTCCAAGGTCCTCAACGGCCGCAGCGACGTCGCCCCGGCGACCCGGGCGCTGGTGCAGGAGCTGCTGCACGAGCACGACTACGTCGGCCGCCGGGTCGACCCGGGCCGGTTCCCGACGGTGGAGCTGCTGTTCCACAGCGAGCTCAACGCGTACTCGCTGGAGGTCTTCGAGGGGATCCTGACCACCGCGGTCGAGCTGCGGGCGGCGGTCGCGGTCAGCCTGCGCCCGCGCGGCGAGGCCCGGGCGGCGGCGGCCCGGTCGGTGGCCTGGGTCCGCGACCTCGCGGCCGTGGGCCGGCAGGCCGTGATCACGGTGACCAGCGAGCTGCCGCCCTCGGACCTGGCGGCGCTGGCCCGGGCCCGGATCCCGATCGTGGTCATCGATCCCTTCTACCTGCCGCAGGCCCAGGTCACGAGCGTCGGCTCGACCAACTTCCTCGGCGGGCTGGCCGCGACCCAGCACCTGCTGGAGCTCGGCCACCGCCGGATCGCCTACCTCGGCGGGCCGGTCGCGGCCGCCTGCAACCAGGCCCGGATGCAGGGCTACCGGGGCGCGATGGAGACCGCGGGCGTCCCCGTCCCGGGCGGGTACGTGCGGCACGGCCGCTTCCACCACCGCGACGGCGTGACCGAGGGCGCGTCCCTGCTGGACCTGCCCGAGCCGCCGACGGCGATCTTCGCCGGCAGCGACGAGACCGCGGTCGGCGTCATCGAGGCGGCCCGGGCCCGCGGCCTGCGGGTGCCGGAGGACCTGAGCATCGTCGGGTTCGACGACACCACGGTGGCCAAGTTCTCGGCGCCGCCGCTGACCACCGTGCGGCAGCCGCTGCGGGAGATCGGCGCGGTCGCGCTGCGCCGGGCCCTGCAGCTGGCGGCGGGCGAGAAGGTCGACTCCTACCACGTGGAGCTGGCGACCGAGCTGGTCGTCCGGGAGTCCACCGCCCCGCCGGCGACCCGCTAGCCCCCGTCGAGCAGGCCGTTGCGGCGGGTGACCCCGGCGAACCAGCGGGCGCTGTCCTTGGGGATCCGCTGCTGGGTCGCGTAGTCCACGTACACCAGCCCGAACCGCTTCGAGTACCCGTACGCCCACTCGAAGTTGTCCAGCAGGCTCCAGACGAAGTAGCCCCGCAGGTCCACCCCGTCCTCGATCGCCTGCCGGGCCGCGCGGACGTGCCGGTCGAGGTAGTCGACCCGGCCCGGGTCCGGCACCGAGCCGTCCGGGCCGGGGGCGTCGGCGAACGCGGCGCCGTTCTCGGTGACGTAGAGCGGGATCGGGCCGTAGTCGCGGTGCAGCCGGGCGAGCATGTCGTACAGGCCGGTGGGGTCGATCTCCCAGCCCATCTCGGTCACCGGCAGCCCGCGCGGGACCTCTTCGACGTCGAGGCTGCCGACCCAGGCCGAGACCGTCTCGGGCGTCTCGGCGACCCGGACGACGGTCCGCCGGTAGTAGTTGACGCCGAGGAAGTCCAGCGGGGCGGCGATGATCGCCTCGTCGCCGTCGTGGACGAAACCCAGGTCGGTCACGGCCGCGACGTCCCGGCGGAGGTCGGCCGGGTAGCCGCCGCGCAGCAGCGGGTCGAGGAAGACCCGGTTGCTGATCGCGTCGACCCGGCGGGCCGCGTCCGCGTCGGCCGGGTCCGCGCCCTCGGGCTCGACCGGGTGCAGGTTCAGCGTGATGCCGAAGGTCGCGTCCGGGTCGGCGGCCCGCAGCGCCCGGACGGCGAGGCCGTGCCCGAGCATGAGGTGGTGGGCGGCGGCCAGCGCGGCCGCGGGCTCGGTCCGGCCGGGGGCGTGGTGACCGGCGGCGTACCCGAGGAAGGCCGAGCACCAGGGCTCGTTCAGCGTCGTCCAGGCCCGGATCCGGTCCCGCAGCCGGTCGTGCACGAGCGTCGCGTACTCGGCGAAGCGGTCGGCGGTGTCCCGCTCGGGCCAGCCGCCGGCGTCCTCCAGGACCTGGGGCAGGTCCCAGTGGTAGAGCGTGACCCAGGGCTGGATGCGGCGCTCGAGCAGCTCGTCGACCAGCCGCTGGTAGAAGTCCAGCCCGGCCGGGTTGAGCGCGCCGCGCCCGGCCGGCTGCAGCCGCGGCCAGGCCAGCGAGAACCGGTAGTGGGTGACGCCGAGGTCGGCCAGCAGAGCCACGTCGTCGCGGTACCGGTGGTAGTGGTCGTCGGCCACGTCGCCGGTGTCGCCGCCGAGGACGGCGCCCGGCCGCCGCGAGAACGTGTCCCAGATCGACGGGCTCCGGCCGTCCTCGGCCGCCGCCCCCTCGATCTGGTAGCTCGCGGTCGCGGTGCCCCAGACGAACCCCGGCGGGAAGCCGAGCCCGGCTTCGGTGGCCTGCCCGGCCACCACTCCTTCAGCGCTCACCGTCCTCCTTCGCCGCGCCGAGCCTAACGCCACCCACCGGCCACGTACGGTCCGGCGTGGCCGGTTCCGGTCGTCGGCGCGCCGCAGGCCTGCATCCCGATGGATCTCGACCTACGCTGTCCGATATGGAGCGACTTATGGTGGTTGAGGCGGACCCGAACGCCGGGGTGCTGCTGGAGTCCGCCCTGGTCGCTCCGGACCGCGACGTGCTGCTGGTCCCGACCGCCGCGGCCGCGCTGCGGGCGGCCGCGCGGACGCCGTACGACCTGATCCTGCTGGGCGCGCCCGGCCCTCAGGTGTGCTCCCGGTTGCGAATGTCCCAGCCCGGTGCCGTGCTGGTGGTGCTGTCCGCCGGCGGTGACGTCATCGCCGCGCTGGCGGCCGGCGCCGATGACTACCTCACCGCCCCGCTGCGGGCGGCCGAGCTGGCCGCCCGGATCGACGCCCACCTGCGTCGCGGCCGGGCCCCGTCGACGCCCGCGGTCGGGTCGGTGGGCCCGCTGACCGTCGACGTGACCGCGCACCGCTGCCTGCTCGGCGGGCAGGAGGTCCGGCTGCGGCCCAAGGAGTTCGACCTGCTGGCCCGGCTCGCGGCCGAGCCCGGGACCGCGGTCCGCCGGGAGACGCTGATGGCGGACGTCTGGCAGGAGAACTGGTTCGGCTCGACCCGGACGCTGGACGTGCACGTGGGCTGGATCCGGCGGCGGCTGCGGGAGGCGGCGGGCCGGGCGTCGGTCCCGCCGGTCCGGATCACCACCGTACGAGGGCACGGCTTCCGGCTGGAGTGCTGAACCGGCCGGGGCCCGGACAGCCGGACACCGCCGGCGGGGGGATGCCGGCGGTGTCCGGGAGGTCTTGGTTACGGCGGCCGAAGGCCACGGGGGTTTGCCCTCGGCCGCCGTACCAGAAGCGTAGGTCGACCCTGGGTGTCTCCGACATAACCAAGATTGGTTGTATGTGCACCGACATTTTGGGGGTAACAGGGCCGCCGTCGGGCGGGAACGCGCGGGGAGCACGATGAACCCGGGCTCCGACGGGAGGCGAGCGTGAACGGCATCGCGCAGGCGCTGGTCGACCAGCGCTACCTGGACCAGGCACGGCAGATGCAGGCGCTGTCGTTCACCGTGCACATCCCGCTGGTCTGCTTCGGGATGGCGTTCCCGGCGCTGATCCTGTTCTGCGAGTGGCGGGCGATGCGGACCGGCAGCGAGCTCTACCGCACGCTGGCCCGGCGCTGGAGCCGGATCCTGGTCGCTCTGTTCGCGGTCGGCGTGGTCACCGGCACGATCCTGTCCTTCGAGATGGGCCTGCTCTGGCCGAACTTCACCGGCACCTGGGGCTCGGTGTTCGGGCTCGGCTTCGCGATCGAGGGGTTCTCGTTCTTCGTCGAGGCCATCTTCATCGGCATCTACGCCTACGGCTGGGACCGCATCTCGCCCCGCCTGCACCTGCTGTCCGGCATCCCGATCGCGATCACCGGGGTGACCGGCTCCTTCATGGTGATCGCGGTGAACGGCTGGATGAACAACCCGTCCGGCTTCCGGGTCGTGGATGGCCGGGTCGTGGACGTCGACCCGGTCAAGGCCCTGTTCCGCAACGGGTTCACCTGGCACGAGTTCGTGCACATGTACCTGGCCGCGTTCATGGTGACCGGCTTCGTGCTGGCCGCCTGCTACTCGGTCGCGCTGCTGCGCGGCAACCGGGATCGGTACGTCCGGCTCGCGCTGGCGATCCCGCTCACCGCCGCCGCGGTCGCCTCGCCGATCCAGGTGATCGTCGGCGACTGGGCCGCCCGGACGGTCTCGGCGGACCAGCCGGTCAAGCTGGCCGCGCTGGAAGGCCTCGGCCGGACCACCACCGGGGCCCCCATCCACGTCGGCGGCTGGTACGTCGACGGCGAGGTCCGCTGGGGCGTCGAGGTTCCCCGGCTGCTCTCGCTGCTGGCCGAGCACGACCCGAACGCGACCATCCGCGGGCTGCAGTCGTTCCCGGCCGACCAGCTGCCGCCGGTGAACGTGGTCCGGATCGCGTTCCAGACCATGGTCGGCTGCGGCACGCTGCTGGCGCTGCTCGCGGTCTGGTTCCTGCTGGTCCGGTTCCGGACCGGGCGCCCGCCCCGCTCGGCCTGGTTCTACCGGGCGGTCGTGCTGTCCGGCCCGGCCGCGGTCGTCGCGCTCGTCGCCGGCTGGGTCACCACCGAGGTCGGCCGCCAACCCTGGGTCGTGTACGGGGTGATGCGCACCGACGACGCGGTCACCGGCGCCACCGGCATCCCGGTCGGCTACGGCGTGCTCGCCGCGGTGTACGCCGGCACCGCCGTCGCGGTGGTCTGGATCCTGCGCCGGCTGGCGACCCGGCCGCTCCCGGAGAACCCGGCCGACGTGGTGGACGAGGTGGGCGTGCCGTGACGCTGCAGCTGCTGCCGCTGGTCTTCGTCCTGGTCGGCCTGATCCTCTACACGGTGCTGGCCGGGGCCGATCTCGGTACGGGCGTCTGGCAGCTGTCCGCGGTGCGCTCGGAGACCCTGCGGGCCCGGATCTACTCCTCGATCGGGCCGGTCTGGGAGGCCAACCACGTCTGGCTGATCTTCGTGCTCACCGTGCTGTGGACGGCGTACCCGCGGGTGTTCGCGGTGGTGAGCACGACGCTGGTCGTGCCGCTGTTCCTGGCCGCGATCGGGATCGTGCTGCGCGGGACGGCGTACGCGCTGCACGGGGCGTCGCGGGGGCCGGCCGACCACCGGGAGATCGACCTGGTCTTCGGGCTGTCCTCGGTGCTCACGCCGTTCTCGCTGGGGGCGGTCGTCGGCGGGCTCGCGTCCGGGCGGGTGCCGGCCGACGGGTCGGGGAGCGCGGTCTCCAGCTGGCTCAACCCGACCTCGATCCTGGCCGGGGTGCTGGCCGTCGCGGTCGGGGCGTACCTGGCCGCGGTGCAGCTGGCGGCCGACTCGGCCCGCATCGGCGATGCCGGCAGCGCGGTGGCGTTCCGGCGGCGCGCGCTCGGGGCCGGGGCCGCCGCCGGGGTGCTGTCGATCGCGGGTCTGCTGGTGGTGCGGTCGGACGCGCCCGGGCTCTACCGTGGGCTCACGCACGGGGCCGGGCTGGCCGCCGTGGTCGTCTCCGTGGTGGCCGGCATCGTCGCGTTCGGGCTCGTCGTACGGAACCGGATCGAGCCGGCCCGGTACGTCGCCGGCGTCGCGATCGCGGCGCTCATCGCGGGCTGGGCGGTGGCGCAGCGGCCGGACGTGCTGCCCGGGCTGACCGTGGCCGCGGCGGCCGCGCCCCGGACCACGCTGGTGGCCGTCGTGATCTCGGTGCTGGCCGGGGCCGCGATCGTGGGGCCGTCGCTGCTGCTGCTGTTCCTGCTCGTGCTGCGGGGGCGGATGGACCGGCCGCGGCCGGCGCTCGTCCCGGACGTGCGGCCGGTCCGGAGCCGGGCCGGGGTGACCGGGGCCGCGGCCGTGGCGCTGTTCGTGGTCGGGGCCGGCCTGATGGTGTTCGGGCCGAACCCGGCGGTGCTCGGGGTCGGCGTCGTGCTCCTGCTCGCCGCCGCCCTCCTCGGCTTCACCGCCGCCGCGCCGTCGGGCGAGCCCGAACCGGAGGGTGCCGGCCTGGGTGGAGCCGGGCCCCGGCGCGGGGGGTGAGCCGCGCCGGGACCGCGGGTCAGACGCTGGTGCTGACGCGGTCCGGGGTGGCGTCGGCGGCGTCCTTGCGCCGCCGTCCGGTCAGCGCCAGCCCGAGCGCGGCCAGCCCGGCCACGAGCCCGATGCCGCCGACGACGTACGCGCCGGTGACGGAGCTGCCGTCGTTGTCGGCGCCCGCGGTGACGGTCGGGGTGGTGGCGACGGGGGCGGTGGCGGTGCCGCCGGCGGCGGCCAGCTTCAGCGTCGGGGCGGGGTGCTCGGGCTCGTCGCTGCTGCCGGCGGCGGCCTGCTCGATCCAGGACACGACGGTGCCGTCGGAGTACGTCTGGATCGCCTTGAACGTCATCGAGTCGGCCTCGGGCAGCGGGCCGACCGACAGCTGGAACTCGGTGTACTCACCGGGCTTGATCCCGCCGGCGGTGGCCTTCCAGTCCACGACCGAGGGGTAGTCGGTGACCTGGTTCCCGTCGTCGTCGGTCAGCGGCGTCGCCAGCTTCGCCCGGGTGACGGTGTAGGTCCACCCCGGCTGGGGCTTGACCGACACCGACGCCAGCGGCGTCTCGGCCGGGAGCTGGACCTTCAGCTCGGTGGCGTTGGCGTTGTCGACCTCGTTGGGCATCCGGAACGTCAGGACCCCGAACCCGCCCTGGGTGGCGCCGGGCGAGTTCACGGTCACGTGCGCGAGCGCGGGCAGCGCGGTCGTGGCGATGGCAGCCACGGCAACTCCCGCGACGGTGAGGAGGCGAATGACGGAACGGGACACGGACGGTCCTTTCTCACGGTTCTCGGCCGGTACGCGAGACCCGAACCGCGCCCGCGGATCACGTCCCACGCCCCACCGGTCGCCTCCGTAGCGGGCCCGGTTCCCCGAACCCCCAAGACTGGTCCCCGAAAACCCCAAACATTGGGGCCCCGACGGGCTGAACCGGCACCGCAGCGGAATCGCGGCGATTTCGTAGCGGAGATCGGCAGGGTCGGGTCCCCGACCCAGTGCGAGGAGGTGCCGCACGAAGATCGTCGTTCGCACGGTCGAGCCCGTGAAGTCGACCCAGTGGCCGGACTCCTGATCACGTGAGCGGGCGGCCGCCGGTTCCCGGACGGCGGCCGCCCGCTCGTCCGCTCCGAGGACGGCTGCGGCCCCGGACCGCCGCCGGACCCGGTCAGACCGTCGTGGTCAGGGTGACCTCGACGTTGCCGCGGGTCGCGTTCGAGTACGGACAGACCTGGTGGGCCTGCTCGACCAGCTTCTCCGCCTCGGCCTGCTCCAGCCCGGGCAGGTGCGCGGTCAGGCCGACCACGAGACCGAAGCCGCCGGCACCGTTCGGCCCGATGCCGACGGTCGAGGCGACGCTGGTGCCCTCGCCGAGGCGGACCTTGGCCGCGCCGGCCACGCCGCGCAGCGCGCTGTGGAAACAGGCCGCGTAGCCGGCCGCGAACAGCTCCTCCGGGTTCGGCGCGCCACCCGGCCCGCCCATCTCCTTGGGGATGGCGACGTCGGTGTCGACGGCGCCGTCGGAGGTCCGGACGTGCCCGTCCCGGCCGTGCCCGGTGGACAGTGCCTCGGCGGTGTACACAGGTTCGATCGCAGTAGCCACGAATCCACCGTACGCCGGGCTATGTCGTAAGATTGTACCCCGGTCGGACGCGGCGACCCGGAGGCGATCGCGGGGCCTTCCCGGTTCGGTAGGCCGGTCAGGCCGCCGTCAGCGTCACGTCGTCGACGACGAACGAGGTCTGCAGCTTCGTCCCCTCGACCCCGGTGAAGGTGAGCGTGACCGAGCCGGTGCCGGGGACGGCGACGGTGTGCTGGGCGAACCCGGTGTTGTGGTTGAGGTTGGAGAACGTCGCCAGCGTGCCGGCCGCGGTCGAGACCGTCAGCGTGTCGAACGCGGTCGTCGTCGACGTCTCGGCGGTGTCGACGTGCAGCCAGAACGAGAGCGTGGCCGAGCAGCCGGCCGGGACGGTCGCGGTCTGCCGCAGCGTGTCGGTGTGGGCCAGGCCGTAGCCGTCCAGCCAGGCCTTCCAGGTCCCGGCGTGGGCGGCCTCGGAGGCCGAGTTCGAGACCACCGAGGCGGTCGCGGTCCAGGGCGCCGCGGTGCCGGTCTCGAAGCCGGTGTTGCCGAGCTTCTGCCCGGGGCCGGCGCAGTTGCCCGGCGGGGGCGGGGGAGGAGTGGTGGTGCCGGCGCCGGCCAGCCAGGCGGTGGCGTTCAGGGCGAGCGCCGCGTCCGTGCCGGCCGGGTCGTTCCAGCCGTTGAACAGCGTGTTGCCGGCCTGTCCGGTGCCGTCGTCGATCGGCGAGCTGTCGCCCCAGATCGCGAATCGCCCGGCCCCGAACGTGCTGGTGCTGAGGAAGGCCCCGGTCGTCCCGGTCTGGTTCGCGGTCGGCCGCCAGACCAGCCCCCGTACGGCCGGGTTGTCGGCCGGGTGCAGGGTCTGGGTGCTGCCGTCGCGCACGATCGCGCCGGTGACCGTGCCGAACGGGCCGCCGATCACCGGGTTGGTGGTGTCCCGGATCGCCACGTCGTTCTCGTTGGCGACGTCGACGACGTCCTCGCTGACCCCGAACGGGTCGGTGTTGTCGACGCCGTTGCTGGCGAACAGGTCGTTCGCGATCCGGACCGAGTCCCAGCCGTCGCTGTTCCGGTCGCTGCCGGTGTGGTCGACGATGAGGAAGAACCCGCCGCCCGCCTGTACGAAACGCAGGATCGCGGTCTTCTCGGCCGCACTCAGCGGCGAGTTCGGCTCCGGCATGACGAACTCGTCGAAGTTCGCCAGGTCCAGCGCGCCGCCGCCGCCGAAGCTGATCGTGTTGCCCGGCGGCAGCGTCTTCAGGCTGTACTGACCGGTGCGCTGCAGCGCCACGCCCCAGGCCGACAACGCGCCGGTCCAGGAGGTCTCGGTGGTCGGGGACGGGTTCTGCGCGGTCGGGTCCGGCATCGCGGTGCTGATGATCCAGTCCGCGTTGCCGGCCGTCTCGGCCTTGCTGTCGTCGAAGAGCACCCGATGCGGGAGGGCGGCCTGGGCCGGTGCCGCCGGGGTGAGCAACGCTAGGCCGATCGCGGTGGTACCGACGGCGGCAAGGAGCAAGCGAACCGGACGAAGCACGGCGGACCTCCCAGACGAGGTGGGGGATGCCGAAATCGTACGGCCGGGGGCGCGAACGCCCAACCAGCTCCAGGCAAATACTCCGGATGGGTCAGGAAGTGGAAATGCCGCGCAGCACCGTGTCCACGGTCCGCTCGGCCAGGCCGTCGCCGTCCAGCCGGCGCGCCATGCCGAGCGAGGACATCATGTTCGGCGCCGACAGCAGCACGGCCACCAGCTCGACGTCGAGGTCAGACCGCAGCTCCCCGGTCGCGATCCCGCGCCGCAGCACGGACCGGGTGAACTCGCGGCGCTCCTCCATGAGCCCGGAGTACAGGTCGCGCAGCCGGCCCGGGCGCTGCAGCTCGGGGATCATGCAGGGCAGGATCTGGCCGGACATCCCCTCGCGGACCTTGCGCGCGTGCCGGGCCAGCCCGATCAGGTCGTCGCGGACGGACACCCCGGCCGGCTCCGGCGGCGGCGGCTTGACCGCCTTGACCGCGGCCAGGACCAGCTCGTCCTTGTCGGCGAAGCGGCGGTAGATCGTCGCCTTGCCGACGCCGGCCCGCGCCGCCACGGCCTCCATGGTCAGCGCCTCGATCGACGTGCCCTCGGCCAGCAGGCCGAGGACCGCGTCGATGATGGCCGCGTCGGCATGACTGCTCCGCGGCCGGCCGGCCGGCCGCGGAGCAGGCGCCGTGGACATGTCCGTCATGGTGACATCCAGGTTACGTCGTCTCGACGAGGCGTGCGTCGAGCTCGTCCACCGACACCGGCTCGGGGTGTCGCGCGACGTGACCGGGCAGCCAGCGCAGCACCGCGATCATGCCGAGCAGCGCCGCCACCGCGGACCCGCCCGCGGCCCAGTGCATCGCGTGCACGAAGGCCCCGTCGGCCGGGCCGAGCAGCCCGGCTCCGGCCGGTCCCGCGTTCGCCGCGGCCGCGTACGTCGCCGCGAGCGACTCGCCCGCCGCGTCCCGGACGCCGGCCGGCAGCACGGACAGGTGCCCTTCGATGCCGCCGCGATAGACCTGGGAGAGCACCGAGCCGAGCACCGCGACGCCCAGGGCGCCGCCGACCTGCCGCACGGTGTTGCTCACCGCCGACCCGACGCCGGCCCGCTCCCGGGGCAGCGAGGACATGACCGCCTCGGTGGTCGGCGCGACGACGTTCGCCATGCCGGCGCCCATCACGAAGTAGACGGCGGCCAGCACCCAGATCGGCGTGCCCGTCCCGATCAGCAGGAACGCCGCCAGCCCCACGGTCACCAGGCCCATGCCGGCCGCGGTGACCCGCTTCGGCCCGTACGTGGCGACGAGGCCGGCGCTGCGCGGGGCGAAGATCAGCTGCGCCGCCGCGAAGGGCAGGAACAGCAGGCCGGTCTCCAGGGGCGAGTAGCCGCGCACGATCTGCAGGTAGAACGTGCCGAAGAACAGCGAGCCCATCGCGGCGAAGAAGACCAGGCCGACGGAGCCGACCGCGGACGCGAACCGCGGGTCCTGGAACAGCCGCACGTCCAGCGCCGGGTACGCGACCCGCCGCTCGTAGAGCACGAACGCGCCCAGGATCAGCGCGCCGGCGGCGATCGTGCCCAGCACCCCGGGCGAGAACCAGTCGCCGGAGTCGCCACCGGTGATGATCCCGTAGACGAAGGTCGCCAGGCCGACGACCGACAGCAGCACGCCGACCAGGTCGATTCGTCCCGGTGCCGGGTTGCGCGACTCGGGCACCAGCACGGCGACCGCGGCGATGCCGGCGATCACGATCGGCACGTTGACCAGGAAGACCGAGCCCCACCAGAAGTGCTCCAGCAGGGCGCCGCCGACGACCGGGCCGATCGCCACCGCGAGCCCGACCGCGCCGGCCCAGACGCCGATCGCGCGGCCGCGCTCGCGCGGCTCGAAGACGGTGGAGATGATCGCCAGCGTGGCCGGCATGATCGCGGCCGCGCCCAGGCCCATCAGCGCGCGGGCGCCGATCAGCTGACCGGGCGACTGCGCGTACGCCGAGGCCAGCGACGCGATCCCGAAGATCCCGAGCCCGGTCACCAGCATCCGGCGACGGCCGAGCCGGTCGCCCAGCAGCCCGGCGGTGAACAGCAGGCCGGCGAACACGAGCGTGTACGAGTTGATCGACCACTCCAGGTCGCTCTGGCTCGCGCCGAGGCCGGCGCGGGGATCGGCGATCGTCTTCAGCGCGACGTTGAGGATGGTGTTGTCGAGCACCACGACGAGCAGGCTCACCACCATCACCGCGAGGATCGTCCAGCGGCGCGGGTGTCCGGCAGGCGCGGCCGGTACGGATCGAGGCTGATCCATCGTGCTCCCTCTAGTTCTGATACGGAACTGACTCGTATCTAAACTAGCCCACCTTCACCAGATCCGGAACGAGGCAGTCTCGTATCGAATTCCGCTGAGAGCGGACCCGCCCCATCGGTGACCCTCCGCGTGCGACCGACTGCGGTAAGTTCAGAACCTGAACGGCTGGGACGTCGGACGATCACGCTCCGACGTCAAATCCGAGAGCGCGCGCCGCACACCGTCTTAAGGGAGTGCTTAGGTCACCGTTGACAACGCAACGACCGAGGCGCCGAATGAGCTCGACGGACTATTGCAGGGGGTACGCATGCAGGTTCCCGCACCCTTCGAGTACGAGCGCGCCACCAGCATCGATCACGCGATCGGCCTGCTGGACCGGCTCGGCGACACGGCGCGGCTGGTCGCCGGCGGTCACAGCCTGCTGCCGATGATGAAACTCCGGCTGGCGAACTTCGAATACCTCATCGATATCAACGACCTGCACGAAGAGCTCGGGTACGTCACTGTTGAGACGGACCAGATTCGTATCGGCGCGCTGACTCGTCACCGAGAGTTGTTCGAGTCCACCGCGCTTTCTGAATCGTTTCCTATATTCCGGGACGCCGAGCGCGTCATCGCTGACCCGGTCGTCCGCAACCGCGGCACGCTGGGCGGGTCGCTGTGCCAGGCCGACCCCAGCGAGGACCTGTCCGCGGTCTGCACGACCCTCAACGCCAGCTGTGTGATCCGGGGCAGCGGCGGCGAGCGGGTCGTGAGCATGGAGGACTTCCACCGCGGCCCGTACGAGACGGCCGTCGGCGACGCCGAGATGCTGGTCGAGGTCCGCTTCCCGCTGCGCCCCAACGGCTCCAGCGCGTACGAGAAGGTGGAGCGGCGGGCGGGGGACTGGGCGGTCGTGTCGGCGGGCGCCGCGGTCTGGATGGACGGCCGGACGATCGCCGACGCCCGGGTCGGGCTGGCCGCGGTCGGCCCGAACACCACCGGGCTGCCGGCCATCTCGGCCGCGCTGCGCGGCCACGAACCCTCCGAGGAGCTCTACCGGCAGGCGGGCACGCTGGCCGCGGAGGCCTGCGAGCCGGCCACCGACATGCGCGGCAGCGCCGAGTACAAGCGACACCTGGCCGGCGAGCTCACTCGCCGGACCTTGCGCCGGGCCGTGGCCCGCATCACCCGGGAGGCCTGAGCATGCTCGTCACGATGACGGTCAACGGCGAGGAGGTGACCCGGGAGATCGAGGGTCGCCTGCTGCTGGTGCACTTCCTGCGCGACCACCTCGCGCTCACCGGCACCCACTGGGGCTGCGACACCAGCAACTGCGGCACCTGCGTCGTCTGGCTGGACAACGAGCCGGTGAAGTCCTGCACGGTGCTGGCCGCGATGGCCGGCGGCCACGAGGTCCGTACGGTCGAGGGGCTGGCCAAGGGGGCCGAGCTGGACCCGATCCAGCGCGGCTTCATGGAGTGCCACGGCCTGCAGTGCGGCTTCTGCACCCCCGGCATGCTGATGACGACCCGGGCCCTGCTGGACCGCAACCCGGACCCGAGCCAGCAGGAGATCCGCGAGGCGATCTCCGGGCAGATCTGCCGCTGCACCGGCTACGCCACGATCGTCCGCTCCGTCCAGTGGGCCGCGGCCGAGGAGTCCGGCAACCGTACGGTCCTGGAGGAGTCGAAGTGACCGCGATCGAGGAACGCCGGACCGCGTTCGAGGACAACGACAAGAAGCCGCTCGGCCACGGCCGGATGCTCCGCAAGGAGGACGCCCGCTTCATCCGCGGCAAGGGCCGGTACGTCGACGACCTCCAGCTGACCGGCATGCTGCACCTGGCGATCCTGCGGGCCCCGATGGCGCACGCGACGATCACCCACATCGACACCACGCTGGCCGAGGCCCACCCGAAGGTGAAGCTCGTCGTCACCGGCGCGATGCTGGCCGAGCAGGGCCTGGCCTGGATGCCGACCCTGTCCAACGACGTGCAGGCCGTGCTGGCCACCGACAAGGTCCGCTTCCAGGGCCAGGAGGTCGCGTTCGTCGTCGCCGAGGACCGCTACTCGGCCCGGGACGCGCTCGAGCTGATCGACGTCGACTACGAGATCCTCGAGCCCGTCATCGACGTGCGGAAGGCGCTGGACCCGGCCGCGCCGGTGATCCGGACCGACCTGGAGGGCAAGACCGACAACCACTGCTTCGACTGGGAGACCGGCGACGCGGCCGCGACCGAGGCCGCCTTCGCCCGGGCCGACGTGGTCACCGTCGAGGACATCGTCTATCCGCGGGTGCACCCGGCGCCGATGGAGACCTGCGGCAGCGTCGCGGACTTCGACTCCGTCGACGGCAAGCTCACGCTCTGGACCACCTCCCAGGCGCCGCACGCGCACCGCACGCTGTACGCGATCGTGGCCGGCCTGCCCGAGCACAAGATCCGGGTCATCGCCCCCGACATCGGCGGCGGCTTCGGCAACAAGGTGCCGATCTACCCCGGCTACGTGTGCTCGATCGTCGGCTCGCTGCTCACCGGCAAGCCGGTGAAGTGGATGGAGGACCGGTCGGAGAACCTGACCAGCACCGGGTTCGCCCGCGACTACGTGATGCGCGGCGAGATCGCGTCCACGAAGGACGGGAAGATCCTCGCGATCCGCACCCACGTTCTGGCCGACCACGGCGCGTTCAACGGCACCGCGGCGCCGGTGAAGTACCCGGCCGGCTTCTTCGGCGTCTTCACCGGCTCCTACGACCTGGAGGCCGCGTACTGCTCCATGACCGCGGTCTACACGAACAAGGCCCCGGGCGGGGTCGCGTACGCCTGCTCGTTCCGGATCACCGAGGCCGTCTACCTGGTCGAGCGGCTGGTCGACTGCCTCGCGTACGACCTGAAGATGGACCCGGCCGAGCTGCGCCTTGCGAACCTGCTCCGGCCGGAGCAGTTCCCGTACACGTCCAAGACGGGGTGGGTCTACGACTCCGGCAACTACGAGCCGACGCTGCGCGAGTCGATGCGGATCGCCGGCTACGACGAGCTGCGCCGGGAGCAGGCCGAGAAGCGCGAGCGCGGCGAGCTGATGGGCATCGGGATCTCGTTCTTCACCGAGGCCGTCGGCGCCGGGCCGCGCAAGGACATGGACATCCTCGGTCTCGGCATGGCCGACGGCTGCGAGCTGCGGGTGCACCCGACCGGCAAGGCCGTCGTCCGGGTCTCCTGCATGAGCCAGGGGCAGGGCCACGAGACGACGTTCGCCCAGATCGTGGCCGAGGAGATCGGCATCCCGCCGGCCGACATCGCCGTCGTCAACGGCGACACGGATCAGACCCCGTTCGGTCTCGGTACGTACGGCAGCCGGTCGACGCCCGTCTCCGGGGCGGCCGCGGCGCTGGTCGCGCGCAAGGTCCGGGACAAGGCCCGGATCATCGCCTCCGGGATGCTCGAGGTCTCGGTCGCCGACCTGGAGTGGGAGAAGGGCTCCTTCCAGGTCAAGGGCGACCCCGGCAAGTCGGTGACGATCCAGGACATCGCGATGCGGGCACACGGCGCCGGCGACCTGCCCGAGGGCGTCGAGGGCGGCCTGGAAGCCCAGATCTGTTACAACCCGTCGAACCTGACCTACCCGCACGGCGCGTACATCTGCGTGGTCGACGTCGATCCCGGCACCGCGGTGGTCAAGGTGCGGCGGTTCATCGCCGTCGACGACTGCGGCACCCGGATCAACCCGATGATCATCGAGGGCCAGGTGCACGGCGGCCTCACCGACGGCGTCGGCATGGCGCTGATGGAGATGATCGCCTTCGACGAGGACGGGAACTGCCTCGGCGGCTCGCTGATGGACTACCTCATCCCGACCGCGCTGGAGGTGCCGGACTGGGAGACCGGCTTCACCGTCACCCCGTCGCCGCACCATCCGATCGGGGCCAAGGGCGTCGGCGAGTCGGCCACCGTCGGGTCGCCGCCCGCGATCGTCAACGCGGTCGTGGACGCGCTGAAGCCGTACGGGATCCGGCACGCGGACATGCCGCTCACGCCCTCGCGGGTGTGGGAGGCCATGCAGGGCAACCACCAGCCGCCGATCTGAGCCGCAGTCCACTGTAGACAGGGAGGGAGGGGACGATGAGCCAGCGGATGGCAGCTCGCGTGCTGGAGCTGTCCGCCGAACGCGTGCCGTTCGTGCACGCGACGGTCGTACGGGCCCAGGTGCCGTCCTCCGCCCGGGCCGGCGACGACGCGGTCGTGCTGCAGGACGGCACGATCGAGGGCTTCGTCGGCGGCCAGTGCGCCGAGACGTCGGTCCGGACGGCCGCGCTGGGGGCGTTGCAGGACGGCCGCACGGTGCTGCTGCGGGTGCTGCCGGACGACACCGCGCCGTTCCCGGACTCGCCCGGAGCGACGGTCGTGGTCAACGAGTGCCTGTCCGGCGGGGCGCTGGAGATCTTCCTGCAGCCGATGCTGCCGGCGCCGCTGATCGAGGTGGTCGGGCGGACGCCGGTGGCCGAGGCCGTGCTCGCGATCGCCGGCATCCTGGACTATGCGACGGCGCGGTCCGTCCCGGGCGCGATCCCGGAGAACGCGACCGCGGTCGTCGTGGCCAGCCACGGCCGGGACGAGCAGGACGCGATCACGGCCGCGCTGGCGGCCGGGGTGCCGTACATCGCCCTGGTGGCGAGCCGGAAGCGGGGCACGGCCGTGCTGGACGAGCTCGGCCTCACCGGCGAGCAGCGGGCCCGGGTCCGGACGCCGGCCGGGCTGGATCTCGGCTCCCGGACCGCGGCCGAGGTGGCGTTGTCGATCGTGGCCGAGGTGGTGCAGACGCTGCGCTCGGCCGACCGCCCGGTGCTGCCGGTGACCCCGCTGCGGCCGCGGACGGCGATCGACCCGGTCTGCGGCATGACCGTGACGGTCATGCCGGACACGCCGCGCCTCGCGATCGACGGCACGGACCACTGGTTCTGCAACCCCGGCTGCCGGGACCAGTACGCGGCCCAGCTGCGCGGCGGCGCGTGAGCTACGGCCTGGACGACGTCGCCGGGGTCCGCCGCCACCTGGACGACGCCGGCTACCTCGTCGACGACGGGACGGCCACGGCCGTCTTCCTCGCGCTGTCGCTGGGCCGGCCGCTGCTGCTGGAGGGCGAGCCCGGGGTCGGCAAGACCACCGCGGCCAAGGCGATCGCGACCGCGCTGGGCACGAGGCTGATCCGGCTGCAGTGCTACGAGGGGCTCACCGTCGGCGAGTCCCTGTACGAGTGGAACTACCAGCGCCAGCTGCTGGCGATCCGGCTGGCCGAGTCCCGGCACGAGTCGCTGCACGACGCCGACCTGTTCACGGCCGAGTTCCTGCAGGAACGGCCGATCCTGCAGGCGATCCGGTACGCCGGGCCGCGGCCGCCGGTGCTGCTCATCGACGAGATCGACCGGGCCGACGACGAGTTCGAGGCGCTGCTGTTCGAGTTCCTGGGCGAGTCGGCGATCACGATCCCGGAGATCGGCACGTTCGCGGCGGCCCGGCCGCCGGTGGTCGTGCTCACCTCCAACCGGAGCCGGGAGCTGCACGACGCGCTGCGCCGGCGCTGCCTCTACCACTGGATCGAGTTCCCGGACCCGCCGCGGGCGGCGCAGATCCTGCGCCGCTCGGTGCCGGCCGCGAACGAGCCGCTGATCGTCTCGACCACCCAGCTCCTCGGCCGGGTCCGGGAGCTGGACCTGGACAAGCCGCCGGGGATGGCCGAGGCGATCGACTGGCTGGCCGCGCTGGCCGTGCTCGGCGCGGCCGACCTGGTTCGCGAGGACGTGCTGCGCACGATCAGCACGATCGCCAAGACCCCGGACGACCGGGAGACGATCGCCGGCTCCCTGGCCGGGCTCGGCTACCCCGCGGCCGTCCGGTCCTGAGCCCGTGAACCGCCCGACCGTGCTGCCGGGCGTGGACCGGGCCGCGTTCGCGACGGCGCTGGCGACCCAGCTGCGGCGCCGCGGCGTCCAGGTCGGGTTCACGATGGCCGAGGACTTCGTCCGGGCGCTCGGCGCGCTGCCGCCGTACGACAAGGGGGAGCTCTACTGGGCGGCCCGGATCACGCTGATCCGCCGGCAGACCGACCTGGCCATGTTCGACGCGGTGTTCGAGGCGGTCTTCAGCGACGCCGAGTTCGAGCTGGACCCGTACAGCCGGCGCTCGGCCGGGCGCGGCACGCTGTCGTCCGTGCCGCAGCAGCAGGCGGCGGAGGAGGCCGGGTCCGGGCTCCCGTGGGCGACGCTGCCGCCCGCGGTGGACGGGGCCGGGGACTCCGACAGCCCGCTCGGCTTCCCGCAGCGGCTGCCCAGCGAGCTGGCCGCGCTGAGCGACGCCGGCTTCGAGACGCTCACCCCGCAGCAGCTCGCCGAGCTCGGGCGCTGGCTGGAGAACGTGCTGCGGGACTGGCCGACCCGGCGGTCCCGGCGCCGCAAGGTGCACCCGTCCGGGACGAGGATCGCGATCCGGCCCACGATCGCCCGGGCCCGCCGGACCGGCTGGGAGCCGGTCGTGCTGGTCCGCGACCGGCCGCGGGACCGGCCGCGGCGGGTCGTGCTGCTCTGCGACGTGAGCCTGTCGATGCAGGCGCAGGCGACGGCGTACCTGCACCTGATGCGGGCGTTCGCGCTGCGGGCGGACGCGGAGGTGTTCGCGTTCGCGACCAGCCTGACCCGGCTGACGCCGGTGCTGCTGCACCGTTCGGCCGAGGTCGCGGTGGAGCAGGCGACCGCGGCCGTGGCCGACCGGTTCGGCGGCACCCGGATCGCCACGAACCTGCGGGCGCTGCTGGCCTCGCGGCACGGCAACGCCGTCCGCGGCGCGATCGTGATCATCGGGTCGGACGGCTGGGACAGCGACCCGCCGGAGGCGGTGGCCGACGCGATGGCCCGGTTGCGGCGGCGGGCGCACCGGGTGATCTGGATGAACCCGCGGGCCGGTGCGCCGGGCTTCGCGCCGACGGTGTCGACGATGGCGGCGGCCCTGCCGTACTGCGATCAGCTGCTGCCGGCCGACACGTTCGCGTCGCTGGCCGCGGTGGTCCGGGCGGTCAGCTCCACAGGGTGACGTGGATGGACGGGCGGAACCGGCCGACGGTCACGCCCGAGCCGCGCAGCATCGCCTGCATGGCCCGCGGCGTGGTGACGAAGCGGGCCAGCTCCGAGGCCACCGGGGGAGCGGAGCGGTCGGCCAGCGTGAGCACGTGCCAGACCCCCTTGGCCGGCAGCGCCGGGCCCGGCACCCGCTTGAGGTGGTCCTGGGCCAGGTCCTGGCCGACCACGAACTTCATCGCCAGCGCGATGCCCTTGTTCCGCTTGGCCTCCTCCAGCGCGGCGGAGTCGCTCTGGAAGATCCGCTGCCGCTCCTCCGGGACGGACACCCGCCGCAGCAGGGCTGGCACCAGCCCGGAGTCCGAGGCCCCGGACGGGCCGAGCAGCCAGGTCTGGGACCGCAGCTCGCCGATGCCGACCGCGGCGCCGCGGGTGATCGGGTCCTCCGGCCCGGCGACCAGGAGCAGCTCGTAGTTCAGGAACGGCGTGCAGGTGATCGCCTCGTCGGGCTCGTCCGGGCGCGGGCCGATGGCGACGTCGACCGCCCGGGTCCGCAGCAGCGCCGGGAACTGGCTGGAGTTGTGCACGCTCAGCTCGACGTCGAGGTCGTCGGCGCGGCTGGCGAACAGGTCGATCAGCCCGGGCGCGGCGTGCTCGGCGAACAGGCTCGAGGCCGCCACCCGCAGCAGCCGCCGCCCGGCACCGGCCTGGCTCACCTCCAGGATCGTCCGGTCCTGCAGGCCCAGCATCTCCGCGGCCCGGCTGGCCAGCCGCAGCCCGCCCGGGGTGAACGCGATGCCGGACGCGGTGCGGACGAAGAGCTTGTCCCCGAGCTCCTTGCGCAGCTGGCCGACGTGCAGGGAGACCGCGGCCTCGGACACCGACAGGTCGGACGCGGCCTTCTTGACCGAGCCGAGCCGCACCACTGCGGCGAAAGCCCGCAGCTGGGTCGGCGTCACCGGATGTTCATCCTCACCATCGTCGAGGGCCCCTGTGCCGCCTCCAACCTACCTCGGTGGAGGCGCCGGCCGGCCCGGCACCGGCTCCGCTGGGCCGTCCGGAGCACCCGCCCGCACCGGGTGGCGGATTTCCTGTCCGGACAGGAAGTCACCGATGGCGGACAGAGAGATACGCTTGTCCCACCGGCCGCCGCTAAATCGGGCCAGCAGTAGCACCGGCAATCGGTGTACGCGCAGTCTGTGATGTCTCAAGTATCGCCCGCCCGTCGCGGAAAACTCTGATGGATACGCCGACAGGCCGATCGGGATCAGGGCCGAGTGGCGGCCCCCCTCGGGGATGACCCCAATTTTTGGGGGTTCGGAATACCGAATTGGGGATAGGCGCGTCCAAACGCGTCCGACAAGACTTGTCCCTGCCTCACGAGTGCATCCCATCGGTCCGTACGACCAGCTGACGGTGTTCCGACAGTTCTGGCAGGTACTTGGGTTCGGCGCCGTCGCGCCCGACCGTCCCGGATGCGCCCGTGCCGGCACGTTGCATCGGCGCAGCCAGCGCCGGTGACCCGGTCACCGCAGCCAGTGGTGGCTCGCCCGGCCCGTCCCAGCCAGTGGCGGCAGAGCAGTGCCAGATGCCTCGCCGTGTTCCGCTGGACGCCCGATTCCCTGCGGAGATGAGTGCGTCGCCATTCGCCCCGAGTCGTACGTCGCTTCCACACCAAAGGGCAGGGAGAGCCCGTGGTCGCGGCGTTGCGGCGATAGAGCACGCGCGCGTCACGGCGCCGTGCGCGGCTCGACTATCAAACCAACTGGAGGTTGGTCTGATGTCCGAAGCCACCACGGACGAACGCCCCGGAATTTCGCGGCGCAACGTCCTGCGCGCCGGCGCTGTGGGCGCCGCCGCGGTCGGTGTGGGCGCCGGTAAAGTGCTGATGGAACCGAATCTCAAGATGCGTGGCCTGATGTCGGGCGACGGCATCTTCGGGGCCACGTCGATCGCATTGGCCGATTCGCTCTACATCGAAGACTTTCCGATCACCCCGCTGATCCTG
This sequence comes from Mycobacteriales bacterium, assembly GCA_035995165.1. Lineage (NCBI taxonomy): Bacteria > Bacillati > Actinomycetota > Actinomycetes > Mycobacteriales > Mycobacteriales bacterium. The sequence continues at coordinate 765 of DASYKU010000131.1, read as the reverse complement.
AACCCGTTCACCGACCCGCTGCTGATCCCGCCGGCGGCGACCCCGCTGACGCCCACGGAGGTGGCGGCGCTACCGCTGCCGCCGGGGCCGGGCGTGGGCCAGCAGAACTCGCTGCGGAACGAGACGCACCAGATCTGGCCGTCGGCGATCGGGTTCCCGGACCCGATCGTCTACAAGTTCGACGTGCTGGTGCGGACGCACTCGTTCACCACCTCGCAGGTGCTGCCGATCGACGACCACGGCGACGGGGTCGTCTCCTACGACGCGACCGGCAACCACTACCCGGCCGGCACGGTCCGGACGCTGCCGCCGTCGACGATCTACGGGTTCAACGGCACGTTCCCGGGTCCGCGGATCAACGCGGAGTACGGCAAGCCGGTCATCGTCCGGTTCGAGAACCACCTGGACGAGAACCCGCTGAACCTGGACCGGCAGGACTTCGGCTCGCCGGACTTCTCGTTCCTGACCCACCTGCACAACGGCCACACCGCGCCGGAGTCCGACGGCAACCCGCACTACTCGATGCTGTTCGGCCCCCAGCACGAGGGCTACCGGGTCGGCGACTTCGTCGACAACCTGTACCTGAACTGGCCGGCCGGCAACGACGACCGGGAGAAGCAGAGCTTCTTCTGGTTCCACGACCACCGGATGGACCACACCGGCTCGAACGTCTACAAGGGCATGGTCGGGATCTACCCGATCTACGACCCCAAGAACGGCATGGACGACGGCGACGAGACGACGGGGCTGCACCTGCCCGGCGTC
>DASYKU010000130.1 GCA_035995165.1 Mycobacteriales bacterium | reverse complement strand
GGGTGGGGGGCGTACCGGGCCGGGGCGGGGTTCGTGGGGGCGATCGCCGAGGGGCGGGCGGCGCGGGCGGTGTGGTCGGCGTTGCCGGGGGAGGACTGGGCCGCGCGGTACGCCGAGGCGGCCGCGGCGGCGCTGTCGGCGGGGCGGGGCGCGCTGCTGGTGGTGCCGGACCGGACCGACCTGGATCGCCTCGACGCCGCGCTGACCGCGGTGCTGGGCGCCGGGATGCACGTCGCCCTCGCGGCCGACCTCGGCCCGGCCGAGCGGTACCGCCGCTGGTTGAGGGTGCGCCGCGGCGGCGTCCGGGTCGTGGCCGGGACCCGGGCGGCCGGGTTCGCCCCGGTCGCCGACCTGGGCCTGGTCGCGATCTGGGACGACGGTGACGACCTGCACGCCGAGCCGCGGGCGCCGTACCCGCACGCCCGCGACCTGCTGCTGCTGCGGGCCCATCTGGAGGGGACCGCGGCGCTGCTGGGCGGGTACGCGCGTACGGCCGAGGCCCAGCAGCTGGTCGGCACCGGCTGGGCCCAGCCGATCGTCGCCGACCGGGAGGCGGTCCGCGCGGCCGCCCCGCGGGTCGGCGCGGCCGGCGACGACGTCGAGATGGGTCGCGACGCCGGCGCCCGGACGGCCCGGCTGCCCACGCTGGCCTGGCGTACGGCCCGGGAGGCGCTGGCCGCGGGCGCGCCGGTGCTGGTCCAGGTGCCGCGCCGCGGCTACGTCCCCTCGCTGGCCTGCGCCCGCTGCCGGACCCCGGCCCGCTGCGGGCACTGCTCCGGGCCGCTCGCGGCCGGCGGCGGCGACACCGTCCCGGCCTGCCGCTGGTGCGGCCGCCCGGCCGCGAACTGGTCCTGCGGGGTCTGCGGCTTCACCCGGCTGCGGGCGGTCGTGGTCGGCGCCGGCCGGACCGCGGAGGAGCTGGGCCGGGCGTTCCCCGGCGTCCCGGTGCGGACCTCCGGCGGGGCCGCGGTGCTCACCACCGTGCCGGGGGGGCCGGCGCTGGTGGTCGCCACCCCGGGAGCCGAGCCGCGGGCCGAGGGCGGCTACGGCGCGGCGCTGCTGCTGGACGGCTGGGCCCTGCTGAGCCGGCCCGACCTGCGGGCCGGCGAGGAGACCCTGCGGCGGTGGGCGAACGCGGCCGCACTGGTCCGGCCGGCCGGCTCCGGCGGCAAGGTCGTGGTCGGCGCGGACGCGGGGCTGCCGGTGGTGCAGGCGCTGGTGCGCTGGGACCCGGCCGGCTTCGCCGACCGCGAGCTGGCCGAGCGGACCGAGCTGGGGTTCCCGCCGGCCCGCCGGTTCGCCTCGCTCACCGGCATGCCGGCCGCGATCGCCGAGCTGCTGGACGTGGCCCGGCTGCCGGAGACCGCCGAACCGCTCGGTCCCGTGCCGGCGGGCACCGTCGGCGGCGAGGAGACCGAGCGGCTGCTGCTGCGGGTCCCGAGGAGGGACGGGGCGGCGCTGGCGGCCGCGCTGCACGCGGCCGCCGCGACCCGCTCCGCCCGCAAGGCCCCGGACCCGGTCCGCATCCAGCTCGACCCGCTGGAGCTGTTCTGAGGGTCAGCCGTTGATGCTGAGCGCGCCGATCTTCTTCCCGGCCGCGTCGTACGCGACGAGCCGGCCGGTCTGGCGCAGCGCCTTCTCGTCGGACGGTCCGTGGAACACCACCCGGACGACGAAGCTGCCGTCGCGGATGTCCGCCGTCGCCGGCGGGGCGCCGTTCATGGTGAACGTGACCGAGCGGACGTTCCGCGTCACGACGCCGTAGTAGAGCGCGCTGTACAGCGTGGGGTCGGAGCCCGGCAGCCGGCTGGTGTCGCCGTCGACCATGCCGTCGAGCCCGCCGAGCCCGGAGGGGGTGCCGGCCGGCGCGTACTCACCGGGTGCGGCGATGGCGCCCTCGGTCTGCGCGCTGCGATGGTCGACCGAGCCGTCCCAGGCGAAGGCGCAGTAGAGGATCTTGTCCTTCGCGCCGACGAACGCGACGTACCCGCGGTCGTCGGTGGACAGCGCCCGCAGCGACGTCCCGGCGGCGAAGTCGGTCCCCGTGCCGTTCAGGCAGCGGTCGGCGATCGTGGCTTCGGCCGGCAGCGTGTGGGCCGGGTTCGGCGCCGGGGTCCACGGCGCCGCGCTGTGGATGTGTTCGGGCGGGAACACCTCCGGCTGGCCGGGCCGGTAATCCGGCGGGAACGGGGGCCGGCGCGTCGCCGACGCGGCGGTGGGCGTGCCGGCGGCCGGGGGGCCGTCGGGCCGGCCGAGCAGGGCGACCGGGAGGGCCACCGCGACGACCACCGCGGCGGCCGCTGCCGCCGGTATCCAGCGGCGGGCCGGTGGCGCGGTGACCGCGGCGACGACCCGGCCCCGGGCGGCCGCGTGGGCGGCGGCGGGCAGCTCGCGTTCGGCGATCATGGTGTCTCCTCGATCAGGGTGGAGGCGAGGGCGGCGCGCAGCTTCGACCGGGCGCGGGAGACCCTGGAGCGGACGGTCACTTCGGCCACGCCGAGCGCGGCCGCGGCCTCCGGGTACGACAGGCCGGACCAGAGGCAGAGCGCGACCGCTTCCTGTTCGGACCGGGGCAGCTTGTGCAGCTCGGCCAGCAGTGCGGACATCCGCCGCTCGTCGTCGACCCGGCCGGCCACGTCGTCGGCGTGGTCGGCGGACGGCGGCTCGTGCGGGGCCCGGTCCACCAGCGTGAGCCGGCGCCGCAGCGACCGGCGCTCGGTCCGTACGGCGTTGGTCGCGACGGCGAGCAGCCACGGCCGCAGGCTCTCGTTGGCCAGCCGCATCCGGTCCCGGTGCCGCCAGGCCAGCAGGAACGTCGTGGAGGTGAGGTCCTCGGCGGTCGCCCAGGACGCGGTCAGCCGGAAGCAGTGGTTGTAGACGGCCCGCGAGTGCCGGTCGAACAGCAGGCCGAACGCCTCGCCCGACCCCGTCCCGGCCTGGTCCCAGAGCTCCTGGTCGGAGGGCTGCACGGAAGTCACATCCCTAGGTGTCCGGACCCGCCCGAAGTGTTGCCGGTACGGAGTGTCCAACCGCGCCGGACCGCACGGGTCGGGGGCGGAGCCCCAGGGTCACCGCGCCCGCGGCCTGGAAAGGCCCCCGACATCCTGATTCGGGGAGTGTTCGAAGCCGTTCGAACGTTGTGTGAAGTATGAAGGGCGACAGGGTAGAGGTCGTCATCGACGCAGGTGGCGACACGAAGACGTACGAGGTCATGGCGACCAGGGCGGGCCGGCGGGTGGACATCCGTACGGGCCGCGGGCTGGTCGAGGTGACGGAGGTGACCCGCGGCGGGACCCCGGTCCGGACGGCGCGGTTCATGGCGAGCCGGGTGCTCGCCCTGGTGGAGCATCCGGCCAGGCGGCCGGCATTGGCGGACGACGCCGACTCGGAGGTGGTCAGGATCGCCGGCTAAGTAGAGTGGGGGTCCGATCCCGACCCCTGGAGCAACCCGTGGCCGTGCAGCCGATCCGCCTGTTCGGCGACCCCGTGCTGCGTACGCCGGCCGAGCCGGTCGTCGATTTCGACAAGGAGCTCCGGATCCTGGTCGACGACCTGTTCGAGACCATGGTGGCCGCGCCCGGACGGGGCCTGGCGGCGCCGCAGATCGGGGTCGGCCTGCGCGTGTTCACGTACGCGATCTCCGAGGACGAGTACGGGCACCTGATCAACCCGGAGCTGAGCTTCCCCGACGACGAGGAGCAGATCGGCGAGGAGGGTTGCCTGTCGATCCCGGAGCTGTCCTGGGACTGCCGGCGCCACCGCACCGTCGTCGCCCGCGGGTTCGACGTGCACGGCGAGCCGGTCACGCTGGCCGGCTCGGACCTGCTGGCCCGCTGCGTGCAGCACGAGACCGACCACCTGGACGGGATCCTGTTCGTCGACCGGCTCGACCCGGAGACCCGTAAGCAGGCGATGGCCGAGATCCGGGACGCGCCCTGGGCCGCCGCGGTCAGGCTCAGCCCGCACCCGACTTTCGGACGGGCGCTCTGAAGATCGTCTTCGCCGGCACCCCGGCCGTCGCGCTGCCCCCGCTGCGTGCGCTGCTGGCCTCCCGGCACGAGGTGGTCGCGGTCGTGACCCGGCCGGACGCGCCGGCCGGTCGCGGCCGGCACGAGCGACGCTCGCCGGTGTCCGGGCTGGCCGAGTCGGCGGGCATCCCGGTGCTCTCGCCGGCCCGGCCGCGGGAGCCGTCCTTCCTGGTCGCGCTGGCGGAACTGGAGCCGGACTGCTGCCCGGTGGTCGCGTACGGGGCGCTGGTGCCGCGGCCGGCGCTGGACATCCCCGAGCACGGCTGGGTCAACCTGCACTTCTCGCTGCTGCCGGCCTGGCGCGGGGCCGCACCGGTGCAGGCCGCGGTGCTGCACGGCGACGAGGTCACCGGCGCGACGACGTTCGAGCTGGAGGAGGGCCTGGACACCGGGCCCGTGTACGGCGTGCTGACCGAGACCGTCCGCCCGCGCGACACCGCCGGCACCCTGCTGGAGCGGCTGTCCGCCGCCGGCGCCGGGCTGCTGGTGGCGACGCTGGACGGGATCGAGGACGGCACGCTGGTGCCGCGGCCGCAGCCGGCCGAGGGCGTCTCGACGGCGCCGAAGATCACCGTCGAGGACGCGCACGTCGACTGGAACGCGCCGGCGCTGCGGGTGGACCGACTGGTCCGGGCGTGCACGCCCGCGCCCGGGGCCTGGACCACGTACGGGCCGGACCGGCTCAAGCTCGGACCGGTGCGGCCGTCGTCCGATGCCGCTGCGCTGGCGCCGGGGGAGTTGCTGGTGCAGCGGCGGCGGGTGCTGGTCGGGACCGCGACCGATCCGGTGGAGCTGGGCGACGTGCAGGCGCCGGGGAAGCGGCCGATGCCGGCCGCGGACTGGGCCCGCGGTGCGCGCCCGACCGCCGGCGCCCGTCTCGGAACCCCGGCGTGAGCGCGCGGCCGCCGGCTGGGCGGCGGGGTGGGGCAGCGGGCCGGCGGCCGGGGCCGACGCGTCCGGCCCCGCGACGCGAGGCCGACCCGGCCCGGCGGGTCGCGTACGACCTGCTGCGCGCGGTCGACGAGCGCGACGCGTACGCGAACCTGACCCTGCCCGGCCTGCTGCGCGAGCGCGGCCTGACCGGCCGGGACGCGGCGTTCGCGACCGAGCTCGGGTACGGCACGCTGCGCGCGGCCGGCACCCTGGACGTGTTCCTGGCCCGCTGCGCCGACCGGTCGATGAACGCGATCGACCCGGCCGCGCGGGCGGCGCTGCGGCTGGGGGCGTACCAGCTGCTGCGGACCCGGGTGCCATCGCACGCGGCCGTCTCCGCGACCGTCGACCTGGCCCCGCGGCGGGCGGCCGGGTTCGTCAACGCGGTGCTGCGCCGGATCGCCCGGCAGGACTGGGACGCCTGGATCGCCGAGGTCGCGCCGGCCGACCCGCTGGCCCTGCTCGCGCTGCGGTACGCGCACCCGGTCTGGATCGCGGCCGCCTTCCGCGACGCCCTCGGCGACCCGGCCGAGACCGAGGAGGCGCTCGCCGCCGACGACGCCCGGCCGCAGACCCACCTGGTCGCCCGGCCCGGTCGCGCCGACCGGGACGAGCTGGCCGAGCAGGCCGGGGGCGAGCCCGGGCCGTGGTCGCCGTACGCGGTGCGGCTGCCGGCCGGGGGCGATCCCGGCGCGCTGGTCGCGGTCCGGGACGGCCGGGCGGCCGTGCAGGACGAGGGCAGCCAGCTCTGCGCGCTCGCGCTCGCCCGGGCGCCGCTCGACGGTCCCGACGCCCGCTGGCTCGACCTCTGCGCCGGCCCCGGCGGCAAAGCAGCGCTCTTGGGCGCCGTCGCCGCGCTGCGCACCGCGCCGCCCTCCGGACCCGCTCTCACCGGCGGCGCCGGGACAGACGCGCCCGCCCCCGGCGGAGCCGCACCTCCCGGCGGAGCCGCACCTCCCGGCGGGGCGGGGACGCGGGTCGTCGCGGTGGAGCTGGCGGCGCATCGGGCGCGGTTGGTGGCGGCGGCGGTGAGCGGGTCGCCGGTGTCGGTGCTGCAGGCCGACGGCACCGTCCCGCCCTGGGCGCCGGGCTGGGCCGACCGCGTGCTCATCGACGCGCCCTGCACCGGTCTCGGCGCGCTGCGCCGCCGCCCGGAGGCACGCTGGCGGCGGACCGAGGACGACCTCAAGGAGCTGACCGTCATCCAGCGGGCGCTGCTGCGCCAGGGCCTGGCGGCGGCCCGCCCCGGCGGCGTCGTCGCGTACGTGGTCTGCTCGCCGCACCTGGCCGAGACCCGCGAGGTCGTCGAGGACGTGCTCACCGACGGGACCGCGGACCTGCTCGACGCCGGTCCGTACTTCCCGGCGGACGGGCCGATGGTCCAGCTCTGGCCGCACCTGCACGGCACCGACGCGATGTTCTGCGCGCTGCTCCGTCGCCGCTGAGCGGCCCGCCGCGCGCTGGGTAGGGTGACGCGGTGCCGCCCGAACCCCGGATCGCCCCGAGCCTGCTCTCGGCCGACTTCGCCCGGCTGGCCGAGGCCGCGGCCGCGGTGACCGGCGCCGACTGGCTGCACGTGGACGTCATGGACAACCACTTCGTGCCGAACCTCACGATCGGCCTGCCGGTCGTGCAGGCCCTGCTCAAGGCGACCGACCTTCCGCTCGACTGCCACCTCATGATCGACGACCCGGACCGCTGGGCCCCGCCGTACGCGGCGGCCGGCGCCCGCAACGTCACCGTGCACGCCGAGGCCGCCGCCGACCCGGCCAGGCTCGCCCGCGAGCTGCGCGCCGCCGGCGCCCTGGCCGGGCTGGCGCTCAAGCCCGGCACCCCGCTGGAGCCGTACCTGGAGCTCCTCACCGGGTACGACACGCTGCTGGTGATGACCGTCGAGCCCGGCTTCGGCGGCCAGGAGTTCCGGGCCGAGGTGCTGCCGAAGGTCCGCGCGGCCCGCCGCCGGGTCGAGTCCGGGCACCTCCGAGTGGCGATCGAGGTCGACGGCGGCGTGAACGAGGACACGATCGCGGCCGCGGCCGAGGCCGGCGCGGACGTCTTCGTGGCCGGATCGGCCGTCTTCGCCGCCGACGACCCGGAGAAGGCAATCAGGGAGCTTCGCCGACGCGCCCGCGAAGCGCAGGATTGAGGCGTGTTCACCGGAATCGTGGAAGAGCTCGGCGAGATCACCGCCCTCGAGCCGGGCGAGACCACCCGGCTGACCGTCCTGGGACCGCTGGTGGTGAGCGACGCGAACGAGGGCGACTCGATCGCGGTCAACGGGGTGTGTCTCACCGTGACCGGCGTCGACCGCGACACCTTCACGGTGGACGTGGTGGACGAGACCTTGAGCCGTTCGTCACTCAGCGCAATCGCCGTGGGGTCACGAATCAACCTGGAACGGGCGGTCACGCCGGTGACCCGCCTCGGCGGCCACCTCGTCCAGGGCCACGTCGACGGCGTCGGGCGGCTGCTGTCGCGCGGCCCGGACCACGTGCTGCGGTTCGAGATGCCGCCGGCGCTGTCCCGCTACCTGGTGGAGAAGGGCTCGATCACGGTGGACGGCATCAGCCTCACCGTGGTGGAGGCCGGCACCGACTCCTTCACCGTCGCGCTCATCCCGACCACGCTGGACCGGACCACGCTCGGCAGCACCCCGGTCGGCGGGGCGGTCAACCTGGAGGTCGACGTGGTGGCGAAATACGTCGAGCGTCTCCTGAGTGGGAGTACCGCGACAGAAGGTAACGTCGAGGTGTGACAACGGCGTTCGGAACCATCGAGCAGGCGGTCGCGGATCTCGCCGCGGGTCGCCCCGTGGTGGTCGTGGACGACGCGGACCGGGAGAACGAGGGCGATCTCGTCCTCGCCGCGGAGCTCGCCACCCCCGAGCTGATCGCGTTCTTCGTCCGCTGGACCAGCGGCGTGATCTGCGTCCCGCTGACCGGGGCGGACTGCGACCGGCTGGCGCTGCCGCCGATGCACCACACGAACGAGGACCGCAAGCAGACCGCGTACACGGTCTCGGTGGACGCCCGCGACGGCGTGACCACGGGGATCTCCGCGGCCGAGCGCGCGCACACGATCCGGCTGCTGGCCGACCCACGGACCACGGCCGAGCAGTTCTGCCGGCCCGGGCACGTGTTCCCGCTGCGGGCCAAGGAGGGCGGCGTGCTGCGCCGCCCCGGGCACACGGAGGCCGGCGTCGACCTGGCCAAGCTGGCCGGACTGCAGCCGGCCGCCGCGATCGGCGAGATCGGCAACGACGACGGCACCATGAAGCGGCTGCCGGACCTGACCGTCTTCGCCGCCGAGCACGGGCTGACGCTGATCTCGATCGCCGACCTGATCGCCCACCGGCGGCGGACCGAGCGGCAGGTGCGGCGGGAGGCCGAGGCCCGGCTGCCCACCCGGCACGGCGTGTTCACCGCGGTCGGCTACGAGTCCGACCTGGACGAGCGCGAGCACGTCGCGCTGGTGCTGGGCGAGATCGGCGCCGGCGAGGACGTGCTGGTCCGGGTGCACTCGGAGTGCCTGACCGGGGACGTTTTCGGCTCGCTGCGCTGCGACTGCGGCACCCAGCTCGACGCCTCGCTGGCCGCGGTCGCCGCCGAGGGCCGCGGCGTGGTGCTCTACGTGCGCGGGCACGAGGGCCGGGGGATCGGCCTGGTGCACAAGCTGCAGGCGTACCAGCTGCAGGACGCGGGGGCGGACACGGTGGAGGCCAACCTGCGCCTCGGCCTGCCGGCGGACGCCCGCGACTACGGCACCGGCGCGCAGATCCTCGTCGACCTCGGCGTCCGGACGATGCGGCTGCTGACCAACAACCCGGCCAAGCGCGCCGGGCTGGAGGGCTACGGGCTGCGCATCCTGGGCCGGGTGCCGCTGCCGGTGCACCAGACCTCGGACAACACGGCGTACCTGCTGACCAAGCGGGACCGGATGGGCCACGACCTGCCGGGGTTGCCCGAGCTCGACCCGGCCGGGGGAGCGCTGCGATGAGCGGCGCCGGCAGACCCGATGATTCCACTGT
>DASYKU010000129.1 GCA_035995165.1 Mycobacteriales bacterium | reverse complement strand
TCGGCCTCGGCGCGCTCTACTCCGAGGAGGCGGTCGCGGGCGGCGTGACCACGGAGAAGGCCGACCTGATCTTCGCCTCGCTGCCGTACCGGATCATGCACGAGTTCCAGATCCCGCTGTACGACCAGATGCGCGAGCGTGACGCCGACTTCTACGAGCGGCTGGAGAAGTCCGGCTTCGAGCACGACTGGGGCCCGGACGGGTCCGGGCTGTTCATGAAGTACCTGCGCCGCGGCTCCGGCTACTACATCGACGTCGGTTCCGCCGACCTCGTCGCCAACGGCGACGTCCGGCTGGTCAAGGGCCAGGTCGACCACCTGACCGAGCACGGCGTCGTGCTCGCCGACGGGACGACGCTGGACGCCGACCTCGTCGTCTACGCCACCGGCTACGGCTCGATGAACGGCTGGGTCGCCGACCTCATCTCACCGGAGGCGGCCGACCGGGTCGGCAAGGTCTGGGGCCTCGGCTCCGACACGGCCAAGGACCCCGGCCCGTGGGAGGGGGAGGAACGCAACATGTGGAGGCCGACCCAGCTGCCGGCGCTCTGGTTCCACGGCGGCAACCTGCACCAGTCCCGGCACTACTCGCTCTACCTGGCCCTCCAGCTCAAGGCCCGGTACGAGGAGCTCGCCACCCCGGTCTACGCGCTAGCTCCCGTCCACCACACTCGCTGAGAACGCGCGGAGGTCCTCGGCGAACAGGTCGGGGACCTCCAGCGCGGCGAAGTGGCCGCCGCGGTCGTGCGTGCGCCACTGCTGGACGTTCCAGAACCGGTCGGCGTACTCGCGCGGCCCCTCGAACAGGTCGCCCGGGAAGTTCGACACCGCGGTCGGCACCGCCAGCTTGGTGGAGTCCGGCGGGCCGTCCTGCTCCGCGTACGAGCCGAAGGAGGAGCCGATCGTGCCGGTGACCCAGTAGAGCGTGACGTGGGTGAGGACCTCGTCCGGCGGGAACGTGGCGTCGAAGTCCTCGGTCCAGGCCCGCAGCTTCTCCACGATCCAGGCCGCCAGCCCGGCCGGCGAGTCGGTCAGCCCGTACGCGGCGGTCATCGGCTTGGTCGACTGCAGCTGCACGTACGCGCCCTCGCGCTGCATCCACTCCATGCCCGCGGCCATGTAGCCCTGCTCGGCCCCGCTCAGCGAGGCCGGGTCGGCGCCGAGCAGATGCCAGATCGGCAGGTCGGTCAGGTGCAGCCCGGCGACCCGGTCCGGGTGCGTCCGGGCCATGATCTCGGCGGTGCCGCTGCCGACGTCGCCGCCGGAGACCAGGTAGCGGTCGTGCCCGAGCTCGGCCATCAGGTCCGCGAGCCGCCCGGCCATCGCCGTCGGGGTCGACCGGCCCGGCTCGGTCGGGGCGTCGGAGAAGCCGAAGCCGGGCAGCGACGGCACCACGACGTGGAAGTCGGTGAGCAGCGGAAGCACGCGGCGGAAGCGCAGGAACGAGTCCGGCCAGCCGTGCAGCAGCAGCAGCACCGGCGCGTCCTGGTCCACCGCCGGCTGATACACGAAGTGCAGGCCGTCGTGCTTGTACTGGGGCAGCTTGTTGAGCTCGGCCTCCTGCGCCCGCCAGTCGTAGCCGTCCCGCCAGTGCTCGACGAGCTGGTGCAGGTAGTCGGAGTCGGTGCCGCGGTCCCAGCCGACCCCGGCCACCGCGACCGGCCATCGGGTCCGCGTCAGGCGCTCCCGCAGGTCGTCCAGCACGGTCTCCGGCACGTCGATCGTGAACGGCTCCATGACGTCGACTATGCCCGGTTCCGGGGGCCGCCAGATCCTCCAGCTTGCGCTACCGGAGGTCCGCCAGAAACGCGTGGAGATCCTCGGCGAACAGGCCGGGGACCTCCAGCGCGGCGAAGTGGCCACCGCGCTCGTGCTCGCGCCACTGCCGGACGTCCAGGAACCGCTCCGCGTACTCCCGGGGCGCCCGGAGCGTGTCGGCCGGGAACTGCGACACCGCGGCCGGCACCGTCACCCGGCCGTGCGGCGCCGCCGTCTCCCGCTCCGCGTACGGACCGAACGAGGAGCCGATCGTGCCGGTGACCCAGTAGAGGGTGACGTGGGTGAGGACCTCGTCCGGCGGGAACGTGGCGCTGAAGTCGTCGCTCCAGGCCCGCAGCTTCTCCACGATCCAGGCCGCCAGCCCGGCCGGGGAGTCGGTCAGCCCGTACGCGGCGGTCATCGGCTTGGTCGCCTGGAGCTGCAGGTAGGCGCCCTCGCGGCGCTGCCAGTCCGCCGCGGCGGCCAGGTAGTCCCGCTCGGCCTCGCTCGACGCGGCCGGATCGAGCCCGGTCAGGTGCCAGAGCGGCAGGTCGGTGAGGTGCAGCCCGGCCACCCGGTCCGGGTGCGCGGCGGCCAGCGCCTCGGCGGTGCCGCTGCCGATGTCCCCGCCGGACAGGAAATACCGGTCGTGGCCGAGCGACGCCATCAGGCCGGCCATCCGTTGCGCCATCGCGGTCCGGCTGACGTGCCCGGGTTCGGTCGGCGGGTCGGAGAAACCGTAGCCGGGCAGTGACGGCACCACCACGTGGAAGTCGGTCAGCAGCGGCAGCACCCGGCGGAAGCGCAGGAACGAGTCCGGCCAGCCGTGCAGGAGCAGCAGCACCGGCGCGTCCGGGTCCGCCGCCCGCTGGTGCACGAAGTGCAGCCCGTCGGCCTTGTGGTGGGACAGCTCGTTGAGCGCCGTCTCCTGAGCCCGCCAGTCGTACCCGTCCCGCCAGTACTCGACGAGGTGGTGCAGGTAGCCGGGATCCGTGCCGCGGTCCCAGCCGACCCCGCGCACGGGGACCGGCCACCGGGTGCGGGTCAGCCGGTCCCGCAGGTCGTCCAGCACGGGCTCGGGCACGTCGATCCTGAAGGGCGGCACGCGGTCACTCTGCCCGACGCCGGGTCACCGCGTACGCGGCGGTGGCGCCGAGGGCGAGCACGATGACGACCGCGGCGTACGCGTCCGCGGTCGGGCGCAGGCCGAGGTGCGTAGTGAGGAGCCCGGCGACCAGGGCCGGCGCGCTGAAGCCCAGGTACGCCGTCACGTACACAGCGGTGAGCAGCCGGCCCCGCTCGGCCGGCTCGACCAGCGGCGCCAGCGCCCGCAGCGACCCGGCGAACGAGGGCCCGAAGCCCAACCCGCCGACCACGCTGCCGACCAGGTAGAGCCAGAACGAGTCGGCCGCGATCCCGGCGATCGTCAGCCCGACGCCGACCACGAACAGCGGCGCGCCGATCAGGACGGCCCGCTCGGCCGTCCAGCGCGGGGTGAGCAGCGAGGCGATCCCGGCCGCCCCGAACAGCGCCGCCAGCGGCAACGCGGCCACCAGCCGGTCGCTGTCGCCGGTCAGGTCCGCGGTCAGCGACGAGCCGAGGGAGAGGTAGAAGCCGGTGAACGCCCAGCCGGCGACCACCATCGGGGCCACCGCCACGAACGTCGCGCGGGCCGCGGCCGGCACCCCGACCCGCGGCCGCAGGTCCTGCCGCCAACCCGGCCGGGGCGCCACGGTCTCCGGCACCACCGCCAGCGCCGCCGCGGACAGCAGGAACACCGCCAGCAGCAGCCAGAACACCAGCTGCCGCGGCGCCGGCCCGTACTGCACGAGCGCGCCGGTGGCCAGCGCGCCGACCGCCAGCCCGAAGGACGGGCCGACCGCGCTGACCGTCGAGCCGGTGCCCGGCCGCGGCTGCAGGTCCAGCAGCACCGCGGACAGCGTGCCGGTGGCTACGCCGGTGCCGAGCCCCTGCAGGATCCGGGCCACGAACAGCCAGCCCACACCGTCGGCGACCACGAACACCGCCATCGCGGCCGCGAGCACCAGCAGCGAGACGAGCAGCACCGGCCGGCGGCCGACCCGGTCGGACAGCGAGCCGGTCAGCAGCAGCGTCACGATCAGCGCGAAGGCGTACACGGCGAAGATCGCGGTGAGGGTGGTCGGGGAGAAGTCGAAGCGCTGGGCGTAGACCGGGTAGAGCGGGGACGGCGCGCTCGCGGCGAACAGCACCGCGCCGAGCACGACGCCGACCAGCACGAACGCCACCCCCGGTGCCAGCGTGCGCGGGCGGGTCGCGGTCGGCTCCATGTCCGGCGGCAACCCCGCCCGCCACCGGGCTGTTCCGGCCGGGCCGGGGCCTCCGACAGGGTCGGGCTGTTCCGGCCGGGCCGGGGCCTCCGGGGCCCCGGCCCGGTCATCCGGTCACGCGTGCGCGGAGAAGACCTCCTGGGAGATCGTCGGCCGCAGCCGCCGCTCGTTCTGCCCGTAGCCCGCGAAGTCGCGGTGCAGGTCCCCGGTCAGCACGTTGCCGAGCTGGGCCATCACCATCGACTGGTCCAGCGACAGGTACGTCCGCGCCACCCGTCCGGAGCGAACGGCCACCGCGTCGTAGAAGCCGCCGTCGCCGTACACGTCGAAGTTCGCCCGCAGCTTGGCCAGGTTGGCCAGCGCCGCGCTCTTCGCGTACGGCAGGGACAGGAAGACCGCGTGCGGCGTCACGACCCCGTCCCCGTACGCCGGGTCCGGGTTGGTGGCCGGCCGGCAGTCGCCGAAGCCGAGGTCGAGGTTGGTCGACTCCTCGTCGGAGTAGTAGCCCTCGGGGTTCATGCCGACGGCCTCGACGCCCCAGGTGGAGTAGCCGCCGGCCGGGTTGCTGGCCGGCGAGAAGCCCCAGTAGCCGTAGCCGGCCTCGTCCAGCCCGTGCTCGATCTGAGCCCGGACGGTGAGCGGGTGGTTGACCGCCCAGCTGCGCGGACCCCACGCCGCCTCCGGCACGAACAGGTCCGGCATCAGCGCCTCGAACATGTCGCCGCCCCAGCTCGGCACGACCTGGAAGCCGCGGTACTTGTACGCGCCCTCGAACACCGGGATCCCGTCGTAGGTCTTCATGGTGCCGACCGGCTGCTGCTCCTGGAAGGAGAAGTCGCAGCTCGCGGGGAAGGTGCGGTTGGTCGCGAAGTACGCCTTGGCCGGGATCTGGCCGCGGGCGATGCCGACGTACAGGGCGATGCGGGCCTCGGTGATCGCGGTGTCGTAGGAGTTGCAGGTGTACCAGACGTCCGGGCCGACGTGCCGGTAGTTGTCGACCACCGTGCAGCCGCCCGGGTCCTCGTCCCAGAACCCGCCGCGGTTGTAGCCCGCGTCGATGCCGTCGTGGGCCGAGGCCGGGTTGTAGAAGAACCCGAAGTCCATCGGCTTCAGCACCGCGTCGGCCTGCCGGGCCAGCCGCGGCTCCGCCCGCGCGACCACCATCAGCGCGGTGGCCAGCCAGCCGTTGTCCACAGTGGACAGGAACGGGTGCAGGACGCTGCCGTCCGGCGGGAAGATCAGCAGCTTGGCGCCGGTGGAGGGCGAGTACCAGTTGTAGAACATGCCGCTGGGGCCGTTCCGGTCCATGGTGGACAGCGTGCGCAGCGTCCGGCTCAGCCGGGCCAGCGCCTCCTGGCGGCTGATGATGCCGGTGTCCCGGGCGACGACCGTCGACCAGAGGTAGCCGCCGATGTTCGTCGGGCTGGTGAACCCGGCCCGGACGGGTGCGGTGACCGAGCCGGTCATGTTGTCCGAGGGCAGCCCGGTGGCCGGGTCGGTCAGCGCGACCATCGACTTCCAGGTATCGCGGGTGTAGCCGAGCAGGGTCTGCCGGTCGCTCGGCCGGGCCGGGGCCGCACCGGCCGCCCCGGCGAGCGGGACGACGAGCAACGGGACCACGAGCAGGGTGAGCAGGAGCAGGATGCGCGTCCGACGGTGCACGCTCATGAATGACACACTCCTCGGCCCGGTTCGACCCGGACACGGCGGTCGTTATGAGCCAGGTGTACCCACCCGGGCTAGTCCGAACGCACCCAGGGCGCGGTGACATCCTCGGCGTGCGGCTCCGCGCCGCAGTCGGCGCAGACCGTGACCGGCTTCAGGGCCGACCCGCAGGAGTGCCGCATCTGCTTCGGCTCCCGGACGAGGTGGTCGTTGCCCCAGTCCATCAGCGCCAGCACGACCGGCAGCAGCGTCCGGCCGGACCCGGTCAGGTGGTAGTCGAAGCGGGCCGGGGACTCCTGGTACTGCCGGCGCTCGATCACCCCGCCCGCCTCCAGGCGCCGCAGCCGGGTGGTGAGGATGTTGCGGGGGGCGCCGGTGCGCTCGACGATCCGGTCGAAGCGGTGCACGCCGTAGAACAGTTCCCGCAGGATCAGCAGCGACCAGCGCTCACCGACCACGTCCAGCGCGGCCGCTGCCGGGCAGCCGTCCCTGTCGCGCACAGCGGACCTCCTCCGTTGCATTTTCGAACTGACTCAACATACGCTCTCGGCTTGTGAGCTCAGAACTGGCGGCCCCGATCGTCGTCCCGCGCCGGCGCGGCCCGCACCTGGCCTGGATCGTCGCCGCGGTCACCTTCCTCACCCTGCTCGGGGCGTCCGGGTTCCGGTCCACGCCGGGCGTGCTGATCGTGCCGCTGCAGGACGAGTTCGGCTGGAGCCGGACGGTCATCTCCGCCGCGGTCTCGGTCAACCTGGTGCTGTTCGGGCTGGCCGGGCCGTTCGCGGCCGCGGCGATGAACCGGTTCGGGATCCGCCGGGTCGTGCTGGCCGGGCTCGGGCTGGTCGCGGCCGGCTCCGGGCTGACCGTCTGGATGACCGCGTCCTGGCAGCTGGTGCTGCTCTGGGGCGTCGTGGTCGGGCTCGGCACCGGCGCGATGGCCAACGTGCTCGCGGCCGCGGTCGCGACCCGCTGGTTCGTGGCCCGGCGCGGGCTGGTCGTCGGTGCGCTCACCGCGGCCGCCGCCACCGGGCAGCTCGTCTTCCTGCCGCTGCTGGCCTGGCTGGCCGAGGGACCGGGCTGGCGCTGGTCCTCGGTCGTCGTCACCGGCGGCGCGCTGCTGGTCATGCCGCTGGTGCTGGCGTTCCTGCGCAACTCGCCCGCCGACGTGGGCCTCCGGCCGTACGGGGCGCCCGAGGACACCCCGATCGCGCCGCCGGTCGCGCCGCCGAACCCGGTCGGCACGGCGCTGCGGGTGCTGCGGGAGGCGGCCCGGGTGCCGGCGTTCTGGCTGCTGGCCGGGTCGTTCGCGATCTGCGGAGCCACCACCAACGGCCTGATCGGCACCCACCTCATCCCGGCCGCGCACGACCACGGGCTGTCCGAGACCACCGCGGCCGGGCTGCTCGCGCTCGTCGGCGTCTTCGACATCGCCGGCACGCTCGGCTCCGGCTGGCTCACCGACCGGATGGACCCGCGCCGGCTGCTGCTCTGGTACTACGGGCTGCGCGGGGTCTCCCTGCTCGTGCTGGCCCCGGCGCTGGCCGGCGGCGGGCTCGGCCTGGTCGGCTTCGTCGTCGTGTACGGCCTGGACTGGGTCGCCACGGTGCCGCCGACGGTCGCGCTCTGCCACGAGCTGTTCGGCCGGGAGAAGGGCACGGTGGTCTTCGGCTGGGTCTTCGCCGCGCACCAGCTCGGGGCGGCGGTCGCCGCGTCCGCGGCCGGGGCGGTCCGGACCGAGTTCGGCGACTACCTGGTCGCGTTCGTGTCCGGGGCGGCGCTCTGCCTGGTCGCCGCGCTGATCACCCAGGGCATCCGCCGCGGCCCCGTCCCGGCCTTCATCCCCGCCTGACCCGCCGGCCCGGCCCGGCCGGTCACCCGGCCCGACCCCGGCCGGTCGTCCGGCTCGGCGGAGCGCTGTCGGGGGCGGCCCGGCTCAGCCGGGTGGGCGGGAGCGTTTGGCGGCGAGCAGGCTCTGGTCCGCGGTCCAGAACAACGTGCTGGCCGTGTCGGCCGCCCCGAGCTCGGCCAGCCCCGCGGTCACGGTGACGCTCAGCCCGTCCGCCACCTCGGCCCAGTCGTAGGTCGCCACCGCCCGCACGATCCGGGCCACCGCCGCGGCCGCCTCCCGCGTCCCGGCCGGCAGGCAGAGCACGAACTCGTCCCCGCCGTAGCGCGCGCACCGGTCGGCCGTACGGATGTGCTCCTTCAGCAGCCGGGCCACGGTCCGCAGCACCTCGTCGCCGACCAGGTGGCCGTGGCTGTCGTTGACCCGCTTGAAGCGGTCCACGTCCAGGATCGCCAGCGTCAGCGGCGACCCCGCCGCCTGCGCGTCCCCGACCAGCCGGGGCAGGTTCGCGTCGAACGCCCGCCGGTTCGGCACCTCGGTCAGCGGGTCGGACAGCGCGTCGTACTCCAGCTGCTGGGCCCGGCGCAGCAGCGCCTCCTGGTCGACCCGCAGCCGGGCCGCGGCCGCCCGGCTGACCCACACCTCGTACTGGGCCCGGCCGTAGCGCTCGTGCACCTCGCGGTACCAGCGCAGCGCGTCGGCCGGCCGCCCGTCCTCCTCGGCCACCGCGGCCAGCAGGAACGCGCCGTCCTCGGCGAAGGGCGGGGTGCGCTGCCCCGAGGCCTCCTGCCAGTACGCGGTGAGCAGGTGCCGGGCCTCCTCCAGCCGGCCCTCGGCGACCAGTACGACGCACTCCGCGTGCAGCCGGCGCCGGCGCAGCAGCGAGGTGACCGGCCGGGCCGGAGTGTCCCGGGACTGCTCCAGCGACCGGCGGGCGCCGCGGGCGTCGCCGAGGCGGGCCAGCACCAGCGCCCGGTTGGCCCGGACCAGCGCGCCGGGCAACAGCCCCATCTCCGGGTCGGCCAGCGCCCCGGACAGCTGCTTCTCGGCGTCCAGCCAGCGGGCCCGGGCCTCCTCCTCCTGGCCGAGGTGCTCCAGCCGCATCGCCCAGCAGAGCATCGCGTAGCCGACCGCCTGCTGCCAGGCACCCGGCGACAGCCCGGCCGCGGCGGCGACCGCGACCGCCCGCTGGGTCGTCTCGACCGCGAGCGGGAACAGCTGCTCCATCGCCAGCCGCATGCCGCAGTTGCGCAGCACCAGGGCCAGGTCGCGGCTGGCCTCGCTGACCGACTCCACCGAGGCCAGCGCGAGCACGATGCTGCCGATCGCCTCATCGCCCTCGCCGTCCGCGGAGATGCCGACGCAGGTGTGGAACTGGGCCGCGGCCAGCGCGGACACCTCGGGCAGCAGCGGCCGGACCCGGTCCAGCTCCGCGCGCGCGGCGGCGAAATCCTCGGCATTGGTCAGCGCGACGGCCAGCGCCATCCCGAGCTCGAGCCCCTCGTCCGCGGTCAGCTCAGGATCGTCGCGCAGCTCGGCCACGGCGGCGCGCAGGTCGTCGATGCGACCCTCGCCGGCAAGTCCCCTGGCTGAGGTGACCCGCTCCGGGCGGAGATCGCGGCGTGCCTGGAGCAAACCGGACTCCTTCCTGCTCACTGGACTATAGGTCCGCCGCGGCCGGGACCGGCTCCAGATGCCGCCGGCCCCGCTTGGCCGCCAGCAGTTCCCGGTCGGCCGCCTCGAAGAGGCTGGTCGCGGTGTCGTCCGGGCCGAGCGCGGCGATGCCCCAGCCGATCGTCACCCGCAGGCGGGGCGAGATCTCGGACCAGTCCTGGCCGGCCACCACGGCGACGACGGCCGCGATCGCGGCCCGGGCCTGGTCCAGCGGCGCCGGGACGCAGAGCACGAACTCGTCCCCGCCGTACCGGGCGAAGCGGTCGCACTCCTCGCAGCGCTCCCGCAGCACCCGGCCGATGATCCGGAGCACCTCGTCACCGATCGGGTGGCCGTGCTCGTCGTTGATCCACTTGAACCGGTCCACGTCCAGCACGGCCAGCGCGAACGGCTCGCCGGCCGCCTGCACGGCCGGGATCAGCGTGGCCAGCTCGGCGTCCAGCGCGCGCCGGTTCGGCAGCCCGGTCAGCGGGTCGGTCAGCGTGTCGGCCTCCAGCTCCCGGCTGCGGCGCAGCAGCGCCTCCTGCTCGACCTTGAGCCGGGCCGCGGTCTCCCGGGCCTGCCAGCTCTCCTGCTGGGTCCGGCCGTAGCGGCCGTAGACCACCCGGTACCAGCGCAGCGCGTCGGCGGGCCGGCCGGCGGCCTCGTCCACCCGGGCCAGCAGCAGCGGGACGTCGTCGGTCCGCACCGGCACGGTCCGCTCCCGGACCGAGTCCCACAGCCGCAGCAGGGTCCGCCGGGCGTCGTCGAGCCGGCCCTCGGCGAACAGCGCCGCACCCTCGGCGTGCGCGAGCAGCCGGACCAGCGAGGGCGAGCGGGCCCCGACCGGGACGGCCTCGGCCCGGCGCAGCCCGTCCCGGGCGGTGGCGGCGTCGCCGAGCCGGCCGGCCAGCAGGGCCCGTTCGGCGTGCGAGAGGGCCAGCATCATGTCCGGCAGCCCGCCGTCGGCGACGGCCAGCGCGTGGTGCCGGACGACCGCCTCCCAGCACCGGTCGCGGTCCTCGGCCAGGCCGAGGTGGTCCAGGCTCATACCCCAGGTGAGCTGCACGTACTGGGCTTGGGCGTGCAGCCGGCCGGACGGCATCGAGACCGCGGCGGCGACGTCGAGGGCCTGTCCGAGCACCTCGGCGGCGAGCGGGAACAGCCGGCAGTAGGCCAGGTTCAGCCCGCAGGACGCGGTCGCCATCGCCCGCTCGGTCGAGGGCGGTACGTCGGCCAGCACCGCGAGCGCGAGCACGGTCTCGTCGATGGCCGTGTCGTGGTCGCCGAACCAGTACGCCGCGCCGCCGGACATCGCGTGCAACCGGGCCTGCATGGTCGGCGTGGCCTCGTCGAGCCGGCCCAGCACGCCCTGCAGCACGTCCCAGGCCTCGGCCGGCCGCTCCAGGTTCAGCAGCGCGGCCGAGCGGATGACCGCGAACTCGATCTCCAGGTCGGCCGGCACGCCGCCGTCGGTGACGGCGTCGGCGCGCAGGCCGGCCAGCGCCTGGTCGAGCCGGTCCAGCCGTGCCTCGCTGGCCAGGCGGCGGGCCTGTGCCAGCCGCTCCGCGAGCCGGTCCTCGGGCATGTGCGCGAGTTTAGGGTCAATCCGTGAGGTCTTAGCGACCGATCGGACAGAACGGCCTTCTCACCAGAGCCCGGACGGTTGCGGCCCCTTCTCGCCCAGCACCGTCCGCTCGTGGTCGAGCAGCCAGCGTTTGCGCGGGAGACCGCCCCCGAAGCCGGTCAACGACCCGTTCGCGCCGATCACCCGGTGGCAGGGCACGATGACCGCGAGCGGGTTGCGGCCGTTGGCCAGCCCGACCGCCCGGGACGCGGTCGGCTGCCCCAGATCGGTGGCGATCTCCCCGTACGTCGTGGTCCGGCCGTACGGGATCTCCCGCAGCGCCATCCAGACCTTCTGCTGGAACGGCGTGCCCTGCGGCGACAGGGCCAGCTCGAACCGGGTCCGGCGACCGGCGAAGTAGTCCACCAGCTGAGCGGCGACCGGGGCCAGCGCGGCGTCGTCCCGCTCGGCGTCGGCGGGCGGCTCGTGCGGCTCCATCCAGAGCTGGCGCAGGCCGGTCTCGTCCCCGACCAGCAACAGCGAGTCGATCGGGGAGTCGACCACGGTCCAGAACATCAGACGTCCTTCCGGTCGAGGGAGTGCCAGAGCTGGAGCAACGCGTACGACCGCCAGGGGCGCCAGGCCTCGGCCCGGGCGGCCGCGGCGGCCGGGTCGCTCGGCACGCCGAGGCGGGTCAGCGCGTGCCGGACGCCGACGTCGGTCGGCAGGAACACGTCCGGGTCGCGCAGCGTCCGCAGCGCCAGGTAGGACGCGGTCCAGGGGCCGATCCCGGGCAGCGCCAGCAGCGCGGCCTCGGTGCGCTCGCGGTCGACGCCCGGGTGCAGCTCCAGGCGGCGGTCGTCGAGGGCGGTGGCCAGCGCCCGCAGCGCCCGGAGCCGGGACAGCGGCATCCCGATCTCCGCCTCCCGCAGCGCCGCCGGGGTCGGGAACAGCCGGGTGATCGGGCCGTGCGGCACCGGGACGGCCGCGCCGTACCGCTCGGTGAGGCGGGCGGCGAGCTTGGTCCCGGCCTGGACCGAGACCTGCTGGCCGAGCACCGCGCGGATCGCCATCTCGGCCCCGTCGACGTGCCCCGGCACCCGCAGCCCGGGCGCCTTGTCCACCAGCGGGCCGAGCAGCGGGTCGCGGCCGAGCGCGGCCTGCACCGCGGCCGGGTCGGCGTCGAGGTCGAGCAGCCGGCGGCAGCGCTGCACGGCCGCGGCCAGGTCGCGCAGGTCGGTCAGCCGCAGCTCGCAGCGCACGTATCCGGCGCCGGCGGACAGCGCGGCGATCGCGGGCCCGCGGGGCAGGCTCAGCGAGCGGGTGTAGACGCCGCCGGACCAGTCCTCCACGCCGGGCACCGCGCGGGCGCCGAGGAAGCGCAGCAGCGCGTCCACGTCGATCGGCGCCCGGTAGGGCAGGCGCAGCACGATCGCGCCCGCGACCCGCTCGTCCGGGCCCCGGCGGGAGCGGCGCAGCTCGGTCGGGGTGACCGCGAAGACGGCCCGGACCGTGTCGTTGAACTGGCGGACGCTGGCGAACCCGGCCGCGAACGCGACCGCGGTGATCGGCAGCGCGGTCGTCTCCAGCAGCACCCGGGCGGTCTGCGCGCGCTGGGCCCGGGCCACCGCGACCGGGCCGGCGCCGACCTCGGCGACCAGTTGCCGGTGCAGGTGACGCTCGCTGTAGCCGAGCCGGCCGGCCAGCCCGGCCACACCCTCGCGGTCGACCACGCCGTCGCCGATCAGCCGCATCGCCCGGCCGACCAGGTCGGCCCGCAGGTTCCACTCCGGCGAGCCCGGCGTCGCGTCCGGCCGGCATCGCTTGCAGGAACGGAAGCCGGCTTGCTGGGCCGCGGCGGCGCCGGGGTAGAACCGCACGTTCTCCCGGCGCGGGGTCATCGCCGGGCAGGACGGACGGCAGTAGATCCCGGTCGAGGTGACGGCGGTGACGAACCAGCCGTCGAACCGCGGATCGCGGCTCTGCACGGCCCGGTAGCGGGTCTCCTCGTCGGCCAGCACGGTCCTACCGTGCCACCCGGGTACGACAATTCCTGGCGGTCATCGGACCTGACCGTCTTGCCCCTCGCTGCGACCAGGGAACGGTACGGTCCGGCCATGAGCGAGGGCAGCGGGTACGGGGACGGTTACCGCGATCAGTACGGGCAGGGTTCCTTGCCGCCCGCGCCGCCGCCGCCCTGGTCGGACCAGAGCACCCCGTCCGGCCAGCAGGCGGCCCAGCCGCCGTACGGGGAGCCGACGCCGTCGGGTCAGCAGCCCGCCTCCGGCCAGCCGCCGTACGGCGGGCCGACGTCCGGCCAGCAGCCGGCCTACGGCGGGCCGACCTCGGGTCAGCAGCCGGCGTACGGCGGGCCGACCTCGGGTCAGCAGCCGGCCTACGGAGATCAGACCCAGCAGGGCGGGTACGGGCAGCAGCCCGGCTACGCCGCTGCCCCGCCGTACGGGCAGCAGCAGCAGCCGGGATACGGGCAGCCGGCCTACGGGCAGCCGGCCTACGGTCAGCAGCCCGGCTACGCCCAGCAGTACGGCGGCCAGTACGCCTCGCCCCAGTGGGGAAGCGCCCCGCCCGGCTACGGCGCCCCGGCCGTGACCTACGCGTCCTGGGGCGCCCGGGTCGGCGCGTTCCTGCTGGACTGGCTGTTCTCGCTGTTGCTGTACGTGCCCGGCGGCATCCTGCTCGGCGTCGCCGTCGGCACCGCCGACACCACGACGAACCTGGACGGGACCACCAGCGTCGAGAACATCAACGGCGGGCTGCTCGCCTTCGGCATCATCGTTCTGATCGCCGGGTTCGTCGTGCAGATCTGGAACCAGGGCTGGCGGCAGGGCTCGAAGGGCTGGTCCTGGGGCAAGCAGATCGTCGGGATCAAGCTCGTCCGGGAGTCGACCGGGCAGCCGCCCGGCGGCGGGACCGGCATCGGCCGGCTGGTGCTGCGCGGCGTGCTCGGGATCGTGCCGTTCTACATCATCCTGGACTACCTCTGGCCGCTCTGGGACGAGAAGAACCAGTGCCTGGACGACAAGATCCTCTCCACGCTGGTGATCCGCGCCAAGGACTAGCGCGGCCGCACGATCAGCGCCTGCGCCCCGCGGCCGACCTCACCGTCCACATCGGACAGCGTCGTGATCGCGTACCCGCCGCCGGTCGGGCCGATGGTGGTGGCCGCGTCCAGGCAGATCCACTCGCCGGCCGGCGGGCGCAGGACGTGCACGGTCAGCTCGGTGTTGACGTAGAGCCAGGAGTCCAGGTCCAGCGCCGAGGCCGCCCCGTTGCCGGAGTCGGCGCTGACCAGCAGCCGCTGGGTCGGGGACGGCTCCGCACCCTCGACCAGCGGCAGTCGCATCCGGGACCAGATCACCGCCGGCCCGGGCTCGGCGAAGTCGCCCTTCACCCGGCGCCACTCCATCGCCTGCAGGTAGCCGCCGGGCCAGCGCTGGTCGACCGGGTCGGGCTGGTCCGGCAGCTCCGGCGCCGACCCGTACGCGGCCACCGCGATGGTGTCGCCGAACCGGTGCCACCAGCCCGTGGCCCGGGCCACGTCCCGGCCGCCGGCGGCGAGCGTCGCCACCGCGAGCTGGACCGACCGCCCCGGCCGGACCACCGACGCGGTCACGGTCAGCTCCTGCACCGGCACCGCGCCGAGCAGGTCGACGGAGATCCGCGCCAGCCACCCACCCTCGGGCGGCAAGACCTGCTCCAGCGCCCGGACCAGCAAGGCGGACGGCGGCCCGCCGTGCTGGTCGGTCGCGGCCCAGGGCCCGACCGTGTGCGGCGTCGGCCGGAAGGTTCCCGGACCTATCGGGACATAGAAGGCCTCCGAGCTCACGCCCCGACCGTACGGGCCAGGCGGAGCCATCGGTATCCGGACCCGTCCAGCTGGAGCTCGCTCAGGTCGCCCGGGTCCGGGTACGCCCGGTCGGCGAACACGTCGACCGGGAAGCCGTCCTCGATCCCCGGCTGCGGTTTCAGGTCGACCGTCACCTTGGCGGTGGAGAGGTTGAGCACGGCGAGGACGGCGCCGGTCGGGCACTCGTACCGCAGCCCGAGGACCCGGTCGTCCTTGGTGTCGAGCACGGTGCAGGTGCCGATGCCGAACTCCGGGCAGTCCCGCAGTACCGGCAGCAGCCGCTGGAACCAGGACAGCAGCGAGGCGGGGTCGGCGGTCTGGTCCCGCACGTTGACCTCGGGGTAGCCGAAGTCGCCCTTGCTGATGACCGGCCGGACCGTCTCCGCGTTCGTGCTGAAGCCGGCCTGCGGCGAGTCGGCCCACTGCATCGGCGTCCGGATCGCGTCCCGCTGCTGCAGGGACAGGTCCTCGCCCATCCCGATCTCCTCGCCGTACCGGACCACGGGGGTGCCGGGCAGCGAGAACTGCAGCACGTACGCGAGCCGGATCCGGCGCTGGTCGCCGCCCAGCATGGTGGCCAGCCGGCGCCGGATGCCGCGGCCGTAGAGCTGCATCTCCTTCTCGGGGCCGAACTTCGCGAACACGTCCGCGCGCTCGCTCTCCCGCAGCCCGGACAGGTCGATCTCGTCGTGGTTGCGCAGGAACGTGGCCCAGCTGGTCGAGGGCGGGATCGCCGGCGAGGACTGGATCGCCGTCTGCACCGGCACCGCGGTCTCCCGGGCCAGCGCCAGGAAGATCTGCTGGTTCTCGGCGAAGTTGAACATCATCGGCAGCCGGTCGCCGCGCGGGCCGAAGAACTCGAGGATCTGCTCGCGGGGCACGTTCGCCTCGGCCAGCACGACCGCGTCGCCGCGTCGCCAGGCGATGTGGTCGCGCAGGTCGTTGAGCCACTCGTAGTGCATGGTCCGGTCCGCGGTGTCCGGGTGGACCTCCTCGATGACGAACGGCGCGCCGTCCATCCGGAAGCCGCTGACCCCGAGCTGCAGCCAGAACGAGACGACCCGGCCGATCTCCTCCCGGACCTCGGGGTTGTTCCAGTTGAGGTCGGGCTGGAAGTCGTAGAAGCGGTGGTGATACCAGAGCTTGGCGACCTTGTCGTAGGACCAGATGCCGCGCTGGTAGCCGGGGAAGACGACCCCGTCGCCCGCGTTGGGCGGCTCGGTCTGAGACCACACGTACCAGTCCCGGTACTGGGAGTCCGCGCTCGTGCGGGCGGACTGGAACCAGGGGTGCTGGTCCGAGGTGTGGTTGACGACCAGGTCGATGATCAGCCGGATGCCCCGGTTCTCGCACTGGTGCACGAGCTCGACGAAGTCGCCGAGCGAGCCCAGCCGCGGGTCCACGCCGTAGTAGTCGGACACGTCGTAGCCGTCGTCCCGACCCGGCGTGGGGTGGATCGGGTTGAGCCACAGCGTGGTGACCCCGAGGCGGGCCAGGTAGTCCAGCCGGCTGGTCATCCCGCGCAGGTCACCCACCCCGTCGCCGTTGGAGTCCTGGAATGTCTCGACGTCGAGGCAGTAGACGACCGCCTGCTGATACCACCGTTCCGGCATGGTCGGGTCTCTACCCGCCCTGGATGGGTACGGAAAACCCGTGACGGTGTTGAGAAGGGCGGATCGGCGGCTGGCCGTCCGGTTGACGCTCGGTCTGGCGGCCGCCCTCGGGCTGGGCGTGCCGTTCCTGCTGCTGGCCCTGCTGGTCCGGGCGCACTGGAGCCCGCTGATCAGCCTGGACACCTCGGTGGCCGGGCATCTGCACGCGGTGGCGCTGCGGCACGGCTGGCTGGTCACCACGCTCAAGGGGATCAGCGACGTCTTCGACCCGATCGTGTTCCGGGTGGTGACGACCGTAATCGCCGGGCTGCTGCTGTGGCAGCGGCGGTTCCGGCTGGCGGCCTGGACCCTGGTCACGATCTGGGGCGCGGCCCTGCTCGGCCTGCTGCTCAAGATCGTCGTCGACCGGACGCGGCCGGACCTGGTGGACGCGGTCGCGACCGCGCCGGGCCGGTCGTTCCCGTCCGGGCACGCGCTGACCTCGACCGTCGGCAGCCTGGTGCTGCTGTTGCTGGTCATGCCGCTGCTGCGGCGGTCCTGGCGGGTGGTCGCGGTGGTGGTCGCGATCGTGGTCCCGCTCGCGGTCGGCTTCGCCCGGATCGGCCTCGGCGTGCACTTCCTCTCCGACGTGGTGGCCGGGGAGATCCTCGGGCTGACCTGGGTGGCGGTCACCGCGGCCGCCTTCGAGGCCTGGCGCCGCGACGTCGGCCTGCCGCCGTCCCCGCCGGCCGAGGCCGAGCCGGAGCTGGGCGAGGACGTGCCGGAGCCGTCGAGCGGATGAGCTGGGACGTCATCGTCGCCGGCCTCGGCGGCATGGGCAGCGCGACCGCGCTGGAGCTGGCCCGGCGCGGCTCCCGTGTCCTGGGCCTGGAGCAGTTCGGCCCCGCGCACGCGCTCGGCTCCAGCCACGGCGGGTCCCGGATCTATCGGCAGTCATACCTGGAGGATCCCGCCTACGTACCACTGCTGATAAGGGCGTGGGACCAATGGTTCCGGCTCATGGCGGACAGCGGCTCCGATGTGTTCGTCCCCACCGGTGGCCTGTACGTCGGAAGCCCGGACGGTCCCACCTTCGGCGGCTCCCGGCTCGCGGCCGAGCAGTGGGACCTGCCGCACGAGGTGCTCGACGGCTTCGACGTCGCGCTCCGCTTCCCGGCCTTCCGGCTGGCCCCGGGCGAGCTCGGCCTGTACGAGGAACGCGCCGGCTACGCCCGTCCCGAGGCCACCGTCGCGGCCCAGCTGGAGCTGGCCGCCCGGGCCGGGGCCGAGCTGCGCTTCGGCGAGCCGGTGCTGTCCTGGTCGGCCGGCCCGCCCGCGGTCGTCACCACCCCCGCCGGCCGGTACGAGGCCGACGCGCTGGTGCTCACCCCCGGCGCCTGGGCGCCCGCGCTGGCCGGACTGGACGTGCCGATGGTGGTGGAGCGGCAGGTCATGCACTGGGTCGCCCCGACCGGCCCGATCGGGCCGTACGAGCGGAACCCGGTCTTCATCTGCGGCGACGACGAGGACCAGGTCTACGGCTTCCCCGCCATCGACGGCCCGGCCGGCGGGGTGAAGATCTCGTTCTTCCGGGCCGGCGGGCCGACCGACCCGGACACCGTCGACCGGACCGTACGGCCGGCGGAGATCGAGGAGCTGCGGACGCGGGCCGCGCAGGTCTTCCCCGGCCTGACCGGGCCGTCGGTCGCCGCGACGGTCTGCCTCTACACGACCACGCCGGACCACCATTTCGTGGTCGGGCGGCACCCGGAGTTCCCGAACGTCGCCGTCGCCTGCGGGTTCTCCGGGCACGGGTTCAAGTTCGTCCCGGTGGTGGGAGAGATCCTGGCCGACCTGGTCCGGGACGGGCGTACTCGGCATCCGATCGCCCTGTTCGACCCGCGACGGTTCCGGTCACACTGATGTCATGCAGCGGTGGTCGGTCCTGGCGCTGGGGGTCGCCGCCGTCGTGCTCTTCGGCTACGTCGTCACCCACCGGGACCCGGTGCAGCGGCCGACGCCGCCGGCCGCGGCGCCGAGCACCCCGCCCGGGCTGCCCCGGCTGGACGGCGAGCAGGCCCGCGGCCCGGACGGCCTGCGGGTGCTGGTGAGCGGGCGCTTCCCGCAGATCATCGACACTTCGATCGGGCACTCGGCCCCGGTGCCCGGGCTGCGGCTGGACGCGGGCGAGCGGGCCGCGCTGCAGGCGGTGCCGGCCGGCACGGTCGCCACGGTGACCACGCCCCGGACCAGCCGGGAGCGGACGATGCTGCTCACCCCGACCGGCGGCGCGGTCCCGCTCGGGTCGGAGGTCGAGGTCGTCCCGGTCGTCCGCGGCACCGACCTGTACGTGGCCGCCCGCGGTCCGGGCAGCACCAAGGTCACGCTCCGCTCGGCCGCCGGAGCCGCGCGGCTGTCCTGGACCGCCGGCGGGACGCTGACCCCGCTGCGGGACACCACCGCCGGGCTCGTGGTCAGCCAGGTCGGTGACCGGCAGGTGGCGGAGCTGCGGGTGCTCGACCCGCGTACGGGCGCGAGCCGCCGCCGGCTCGCGGTCGGCGCGATCGTGGTCGCCAGCGGACCGGACTCGATCGCGACCGTCTCCGTCAGCTGCGTCCGCGAATGCCCGGTCACCGTGACCCGGTACGTGGACGGCCGGTCGGTCGACTACGCGACCCCCAAGGACAGCGGCAACCCGCTGACCGGGGCGTTCTCGCCCGACGGGCACTGGCTGGCGCTGGGCGTGCCCGGGCAGTACCGCGACGGCCGGCTGCGGGTGGTGCCCGGCTTCGCCGAGGTGCTGGACCTGCGCAGCCGGGCGGTCACCCCGGTCCCCGGCGTCGCGTCGGTGGCCGAGCGGTCGGCCGACGTGAGCTGGTTCGGGCCGACGCTGGTGCTCGGGGTCTGGTCCAACGACCGCGGGCTGGTCGGGACGTGGTCACCGGACGACCCGGGCCAGGTCGTCCGGGTGCTGCCGGCCGACCCGCCCGGCGACGAGGCCTTCGCCACGGTCACCGCCCTGCCGTGACCGCCCTGCCGTGACCGCCGGCCGTGACCGCCGGCCGTGACCGCCGGCCGTGACCGCCGGCCGTGACCGCCGGCCGTGACCGCCGGCCGTGACCGCCGGCCGTGACCGCCGGCCCTGACCGCCGGCCCTGACCGCCGGACCCGTCGGCCTGACCGGCGGGCGCTGACCGGCGGGCGGCTGAGCGGCCGGCGCTGACCGGGCGCCCTCGGTGGGCGGGTCTCCGGTATGACTGGAGCATGGCGAGCACCCACGAGGTGACCAACCAGCCGCCGCCGCTGGTCGACCACGACGTCTACGGCGGCGACCTGGCCCTGACCGAGACCGTCCGCCGGCTCGGCGCGGAGACCGCGGGCCTGCGGGAGCTGGGCCGGCTGGCCGGCACGCCCGAGGCCCAGCGCTGGGGCACCGAGGCCAACGCGTCCCCGCCGGTCCTGCGCACCCACGACCGGTACGGCCACCGCGTCGACGAGGTCGACTTCCACCCCTCGTACCACCGCCTGCTCACCGAGGCCGTCGGGCACGGGCTGGCCGGGGCGCCCTGGGCCGAGGCCGCATCGACCCCGCACACCACCCGGGCGGCCGGCTTCTACGTCTGGTCCCAGGTCGAGGCCGGGCACGGCTGCCCGGTCTCCATGTCGTACGCGGTGCTGCCGGCGCTGCGGCACGAGCCCGTCCTGGCCGCGACGTACGAGCCCGGCCTGACCGCCCGGGCGTACGAGCCGGGGCTGCGGGCGGGCAAGCCCGGGCTGCTGGCCGGGATGGGGATGACGGAGAAGCAGGGCGGCTCGGACGTGCGGGCCAACCGGACGCTGGCTGTTCCGCGTGCGGACGGGAGCTGGCGGCTGACCGGCCACAAGTGGTTCTGCTCGGCCCCGATGTCGGACCTGTTCCTGGTGCTGGCCCAGGTCGGGGGGGCCGGGCTGACCTGCTTCCTGGTGCCGCGGGTGCTGCCGGACGGCGAGCGGAACGTGTTCCGGCTGCAGCGGCTGAAGGACAAGCTCGGCAACCGGTCCAACGCGTCCTCGGAGGTCGAGTTCGAGGACACGGTGGGCTGGGCGGTGGGCGCGCCCGGGCAGGGGCTGCGCACGATCCTGGAGATGGTCCGGGTGACCCGGCTGGACTGCGTGCTCGGCAGCGCTGCCCTGATGCGGGCGGCGGTGGCGCAGGCCGTGCACCACACGACGTACCGGTCGGCGTTCGGCGGGGTACTGCGGGACAAACCGCTGATGGCGTCCGTGCTGGCCGACCTGGCGCTGGAGTCGGAGGCGGCGACCGTGCTGGGCCTGCGGCTGGCCGCGGCGGTGGACGCGGGCGAGGACGACTTCAGCCGGCTCGCGACCGCGGTGGCCAAGTTCTGGGTCTGCAAGCGGGCGCCGATGGTGGCCGCTGAGGCGCTGGAGTGCCTCGGCGGCAACGGGTACGTCGAGGAGTCCGGCCTGCCGCGCCTGTTCCGGGAGTCCCCGCTGAACTCGATCTGGGAGGGCGCCGGCAACGTCATCGCGCTGGACGTGCTGCGGGCGCTGGCCCGGGAGCCGGCCGCGGTCGAGGCCGTGCTGGCCGAGGTCGACGCGGCCGCGGGCGGCGACGCCCGGCTGGACGCGGCGGCCAAGCAGCTGCGGGCCGACCTGGCCGGCCGCCCGGACGAGGCCGCCGCCCGGCTGGTGGCGACCCGGATCGCGCTGGCCCTGCAGGCCTCCCTGCTGGTCCGGTACGCCCCCGCCCCGGTCGCGGACGCCTTCTGCGGCACCCGGCTCGGCGACGGTCCCGGCCCGGTCTTCGGCCTCGGCGTCCCGGATCCCGGCGCGGTGGTCGACCGGGCGGCGCCGGTTCGCTGAGAAACTTCCCCGGCTCCTGTCGAGCGGGCCGGTGCGGCTCCGACCCACTCATGACCGCAGGCCGGAACGAGCAGGGAGACGACCCCGTGAAATACATGATCATGATGTTCGGCAGCGCCGGCGAGATGATGGAGACGCAGTCGCCGGAGTGGATCACCGAGATGATCGCCTTCATGCGGGACCTGGACAAGGAGCTCGTCGAGGCCGGCGAGATGGTGTTCAACGAGGGCCTGCAGGACGGCGACAAGGCCAAGATCGTCCGGCTCACCGACGGCGTCGCGGTCACGACCGACGGGCCGTACGCCGAGGCGAAGGAGTCGCTGATCGGTTTCTGGGTCCTGGACGTGGCCGACGAGGCCCGGATCCTGGAGATCGCCGGGCGGATCGTCGCGTACAGCAGGGTGGTCGAGGTCCGGCCGGTCGGCGTCGTGCCGGACGTGGCGTGAGATGACGCCGGGCACCGAGGACCTGCTGCGTGAGCTGGCGCCGCAGGTCCTCGGCATCCTGGTCCGCAGGTACGACCGGTTCGACGCCTGCGAGGACGCCGTACAGGAGGCGCTGCTCGCGGCCGCGACCCAGTGGCCGGTGGACGGCCTGCCGCAGAGCCCGCGGTCCTGGCTGGTGACGGTCGCGTCCCGGCGGCTGGTCGACGAGTGGCGCAGCGCGGGCGCCCGGCAGCGGCGGGAGGAGACGGTCGCCGCGCTGGAGGTCGAGCCCGGCCCGACCGAGGACGCCGACGACACGCTGACCCTGCTGTTCCTCTGCTGCCACCCGCGGCTGCCGGTGCCGGCCCAGCTCGCCCTGACGCTGCGGGCGGTCGGCGGGCTGTCCACGGCCGAGATCGCGGCGGCGTTCCTGGTGCCGGAGCCGACCATGGCCCAGCGGATCAGCCGGGCCAAGAAGTCCATCCAGGGCTCCCGGTTCGCGCTGCCGCCGCCGGCCGAGGTCCCGGACCGGCTGCGGGTCGTGCTGCACGCGCTCTACCTCGTCTTCAACGAGGGGTACGCCATCACCGCCGGCGACCAGGCCCACCGGGCCGACCTCACCGCCGAGGCCGTCCGGCTGACCCGGCTCGTGCACACGCTGGTCCCGGCCGATGGCGAGGTGTCCGGGCTGCTGGCGCTCATGCTGCTGACCGAGGCCCGGCGGCCGGCCCGGACCGACGCCGACGGGCTGCTGGTGCCGCTGGCCGAGCAGGACCGCTCCCGCTGGGACGCCGGGCTGATCGCGGAGGGGGTCGCGGTGATCAGCCGGACGCTGGGCCGCGGCCCGATCGGGCCGTACCAGCTGCAGGCGGCGATCGCGGCCGTGCACGACGAGGCCGGGACGGCGGCCGACACCGACTGGCCCCAGATCCTGGCCCTGTACGACGTGCTGCGGCGGGTCTCGCCCGGCCCGGTCCTGACGCTCAACCGGGCCGTCGCGGTCGCGATGGTGCACGGGCCGCTGGCCGGGCTGGCCGAGCTCGGCACGCTGGACGAGGACGACCGGATGACCCGCGGGCACCGGCTGGAGGCCGTCCGGGCCCACCTGCTGGAGATGTCGGGGGACCGGGCCGCCGCGATCGCCGCCTACCGCCGGGCGGCCAAGCGCGCCACCAGCATCCCGGAGCAGCACTACCTCGCCCTGCAGGCCGCCCGCCTGTCCTAGCGGGATCCGGGTCTAGTACTCGCGGTTCAGGCGGCGCTGGGAGAGCGGGATGATGTCGGCGCCCTCGGACGACGCCGCCGCCCGGACCGTCGAGCTCCACAGCGCCGGGCCGATCCGGTCGGCCGGCAGCGGCGGGAAGAAGTGGTCGCCCTGCCCGGCGTGGCAGCCGAGCGAGATCAGCATGCCCCGCTGGATCGCGCCGGTCACGCCTTCGGCCACGACCCGCAGGTCCAGCGCCCGGGCGATCTCCAGCGTCCCCCGCACCACCGCCGCCGCCTGCGGCGAGGAGAGCAGCCGCTCGGTGAACGTGGCCGCGATCTTCACCTCGTGCACGGGCAGCCGGGCCAGGTGCGACAGTGAGCTCCAGCCGGTGCCGAAGTCGTCCAGCGAGAGCCGGACCCCGAGGTCGCGCAGCTCGTCCAGGACCCGGTCGACCACGGCCAGGTGGCTGACCACCGAGGTCTCGGTGATCTCCAGCGTGAGCCGGCCGGCCGCGACCCGGTGCCGGGACAGCGCGGCCGCGACCTCGCCCGGGAAGTCGCGGTCCAGCAGCGTCCGCGGCGAGACGTTGATCGCGACCGGGGCGTCGCTGCCCTGCCGGGTCCAGTCCGCGGCGCTGCCGAGCGCGATGTCCAGCACCCGGCGGGTCAGATCCGGCAGCAGCCCGGCGTGCTCGACCACTGGCAGGAAGTCCTCCGGCGCGAGCGGCCCGCGGGCCGGGTGGTGCCAGCGGACCAGCGCCTCGGCCGAGAGCGCCTCACCGGTGTTGAGGTCGATGATCGGCTGGTAGAGCAGCTCGATCTGGTCCATGTCCTGCAGCGCGATGCGCAGCTCGCTGGCCAGCACGAGCCGGCTCACGCTGCGTACGTCCCGCTCGGGCGCGTAGAAGTCGATCCGGCCCACCGCGCTGTGCACCGCGTGCAGCGCGACGCCGGCCTGCCGCAGCAGCTCCTCGAGGTTGCCGCTGCCACCGGGCGCGTACGCGATCCCGGCGACCCCGGTCAGCGTCAGCCCGGCCCCGCCGATGGTGGCCGGGCTGGCGACCGCCCCGAGCAGCGTGTCGGCCCGGTGCGAGGCCTGGGTCGGGTCGGTGAGCTTCGGCAGCAGCACGACGAACTCGTCGCCCTCCAGCCGGGCCACCAGCTCGCCCGGCAGCACCGCGGCCTCGAGCCGGCGGGCGGTGTGCTGCAGCACGGCGTCACCGGCGGCGTGGCCGAGGGTGTCGATGATCTCCCGGAAGCCGCTGATGTCGATGAGCAGGACCGCCGCGTCGACCTCGGCCGCCGCCGCGGCGGCCAGCCGGGTCCGGCCCTCGACCAGCAGGCCGGCCCGGTTGAGCAGGTCGGTGAGCGGGTCGTGGGTGGCCTCGTGCCGCGCGGTCGCGTGCCGCCCGGCGTTGACCAGCGCGGAGTGCAGCTCGGCCGCGACCGCGCCGAGCATCGCCTGCTCCCGGTCGCTGAGCGAGATCGGGGCGGTGAAGCACAGCCGCAGGACCCCCAGCGGCGGCGTCTGCGCGCCGATCGGCCGCTCGACGGTGGCCACCGGGGCCTCGTCGGCGCCGGCCTCCGCGGCCGGCCCGTCGTAGCTGACGCCCTGCGTGTCGCCGCGCACCAGCCGGCCGTCGGCCAGCTCGATCTCGGCCCGGTCGGCGCTGAACAGCCGGGTGGCCTCCGCCGCGGCCCGGACCAGCACGACCCGCTCGTCCAGGTCCGACAGCGACCGGGTCGCGTCCAGCAGGCCCTGCCAGGACTCCCGCTCCTCGCGCCCGCGCAGCCTGGCCTCGTACGCCTGCTGGAGGCAGAAGGCCAGCGGCGGCAGCACGACCAGCACCCGCGGGTCGAAGCGCACCAGCATGACCGCGACGATCGCGGCCGCGACGTTGCCGGCCTGGCTGACCAGGTTGATGCCGAGCGCGCTGCGGTAGACCGCGAACGGCGACCGGCTCTGCGAGAGCCCGACGACCAGCGCCGTGAACACCTCGGTGAGCTGGCTGTACGCGACCGTGACGATCACGACCGCGGTCAGGTCGGCGGCGCTGGCGATGTTCAGCGGACGATCCCGGAACAGACCCAGCAGCAGGACGGTCAGGCCGACCGCGGCGACGTCCAAGGAGAAGTTGAAAAGGGCCTTCACCGGCTGGTGCCGGAACCGGAAGGCCTTGGCCAGGGCGCCGAACGCGGTAGCGGGCACCACCCAGCCGACCGGCAGCATCACCAGGCTGAGCACGACCGCGACCTCGGTCCACCAGAACAGCACCCGGTGGCTGCCGACCCGCATCGAGAAGGACGCGACGCCGGCGAGCACGAACAGGCCGGCGCAGGCGATGAACCGCCACCAGGCCGGTTGCGTCCCGATCAGGCCCACCCGCAGGCTCGCCGCCAGGAAGACGGCCGCAACCACGGCCAGCGCGCCCGTCAGCACCCGAACGGACAGCGGCAGTCCGGGTTGCGGTCGAGCGGGGGTGGCTGGCACAGATCGCTCCCTACGGCATGTACGACAATCGTAGCGGCGCTGACTCTTAAGCCCGCATGTCTTGTCTGTATATGCACCGGTCGGGGGACACGGGCCGTTCCAATTGGTACGACCCGTCACCCACCGCATGCATCTCGGGGCGGATCAGCCCCAACCGTTGCTGTCGCGCATGCGTGATCGCCTCCTCTGCGTACACGGGACGGGGGGACGTCTCGAGTCGGGTCGGGTCCGGGGACCCGGGGGGTCAGCCCCAGCCGTTGCTCACGAGCGGTTCCTCTCGATAGTCTGGTGTGGTACATAAGTGCGTCACCGTTCAGCCCCAGCCGTTGCTCACGAGGCCACCTCCTTGTGCCGATCCGGATCGTTCGGGTGGTTCAGCCCCAGCCGTTGCTCATGCCGGTCTCCTTCCTCGGCGGTGCGGTTCGGGTCAGTGCGGTTCAGCCCCAGCCGTTGCTCATGGCCGCCTCCTCACGGGGTCATGTGGGCGTGCGCGGGTGCGCGGACGGCTCAGCCCCATCCGTTGCTGTCGAAGCGCATGCAGAACACCCCCCTTTTGTCGGGGCACGAGAGGGCAGGGAGGCGTACAGGGACTACGCCGCCCCGTACGGTTGTGTTTGAGCGTAGGTTTACGCCCGTTCGGCGGTACACCGCCGTCGGGCGCAACTGTTTTTAAGCCTCAGCAAAACACCGCTAGCTGAGGCGGTCCGAGTCAGCCCACCGCAGGCGACGGCGTCGAGAGGAACCGCCGGCCCGCGCCGCTGAGCGCGAGTGCCGCGACGAGGCCGAGCCCGCCGGCGACGCAGATGACCAGGCTGGGCGAGGTCGCCTCGGCGACCGCGCCGGCCACGGCGATGCTGATGCCCTGTCCGGCAACCAGGCCGGCGGACACCAGCCCGAACGCCTGGCCGCGTCGCTCCGCCGGCAGAGCCTGCATGAACGCCGCGTTGGCCGGCAGGTTGTACGTGGTCCCGACGCCTGAGACCACGAGAAGGACGACCGCGACCGGGATGGACGGGGTCGCGAGGAAGAACAGCAGCGGCGCCGAGCTCAGGATCGCCAGCCAACCCATCAGCTCGAGCCGGGTGGTGGGCCGGACCAGCCGGCTCAGCACGATCCCGCCGACCACGGAGCCGGCGGGCTGGGCCGCGAGGAGCAGCCCGATCGAGGTGGAGTTGCCGTCCGCGTACGGCGCGGCGAGGCCCTCCGGGACCACCCAGAAGGTGGCCAGCCAGCCCAGCAGGACCAGCCCGCGCAGCCGCGGATCGCCGAAGACCACCTTGGCCCCGACCTTCATCCGCTCCCAGCTGCCGCCGAGCTGCCCGGCGACGGCGACCGCACGCCGGGGACGGACCCCGAAGCGGACGAACGCGCCGGCGAGCAGGAACGACACCGCGTCCACGAGCAGCGCGTCGGGCGCGCCGACGAGCAGGACCAGCGCGCCGCCCACGGCGAAGCCGAGCACCTGGGTGCCCTGGATGGTGAGCTGGTTGATCGCCGAGGCCAGCACGTACCGGTCGTCGGGAAGGATGTCGACGAGCAGCGACGCCCGGGCCGACAGGAACGGCGACTCGACCAGGATCACGACGAACAGCAGCGACGCCAAGGCCACCAGGGGCATCCCCGGCACCGCCATGAGCGCCACCAGCACGGCGCTGGTCAGCTGGCAGATCAGCATGACCGTGCGGCGGGGGTAGCGGTCGGCCAGGCCGCCGAGCAGCGGACCGCCGATCAGCCAGGGGAGGTAGGTGACCGCGTAGACGAGCGCGGTGACCAGGGCCGAATGGGTCCGGTCGTAGACCAGCGAGGCGATCGCGACGCGGGCCAGCTGGTCGCCGGTCAGCGAGATCGCAGAGGCCAGCCAGAGGGAGCGGAACTGGCCCTCGGAGAACAGCGCACGATAGGTCGCCGGCCCAGCCGGTAACCCGCGCTTGCTCTCTTCGACCGTCACCGCTCGACCTCCTGGAGGCTCCCCGCCCAGTCTGATGCAGATCGTCATCTGAGCGAAGAGCCTAGGGGATGTCTTCACGTTGGGGCAGAGCGGTTTCACCCGAACGGCCCGCAAGTCTCACGAACCGTAGTCGGCCACACGGGTCACGATCGTGTCAATGACCGCCCGCGCGGCTGCGCCGACCGCCACCCGGGCCCAGGCGTCGTCCGGTCCGGGCGCGACGACGGTGGCTCCGCGGCGGGGTCCGTCCGAGCAGTCGACGGTGATCGTGGCCGGCCGGGTGTCGATCAGGTCCGGCCGCAGCACGGCGGCCACGGCGACCGCGTCGTGCACCGGCAGCGCGGCCACCCCGGTCTCCTGCCGCTGCCGCTCGGCCTCCGGTCGCAGCATCGCCGCGGCCGCCCGGCCCGGGGCACCGCCGGCCGCCAGCGCGGCCAGGTCGGTCTCCTCGAACGGCACGGTCAGGGTCAGGTCCAGCCCGACCATCGTGGTCGGCACCGGCCGGGCCAGCCCCGGGTCGGTGAGCACCCGGTACGCGGCCTCGGGGTCGGACCAGACGTTGAACTCGGCCGCCTCGGTGGTGTTTCCGTACGTGGCCGAGCCGCCCATGATCACCACCCGGTCGAGCGTCGCCGCGACCTCGGGATGCACCGCGTAGAGCAGCGCGACGTTGGTCAGCGGGCCGATCGCCACCAGCGTGACCGGCTCGGACGAGCCGCCGATGGCGTCGGCGAGCAGGTCGACCGCCGGCCGCGGATCCGGCTCGGCCGCGGGATCGGGCAGCTCCGCCCGGTGTACGCCGTCCTCGCCGTGCACGTGCTCGGCCCGCCCCGGGGACGTGCGCACCAGCGGCCGGCCGGCCCCGGCCGCGACCGGCACGTCGGTCCGGCCGGCCAGCGCGAGGATCCGGCCGGCGTTGCGGGTGGTGTGCTCCAGGCCGACGTTGCCGGCGACCGTGCTGACGCCGAGCAGCCGCAGCTCCGGGCTGGCGCAGGCGAGCAGCAGCGCGACCGCGTCGTCGATGCCGGGATCGCAGTCGATGAGGATCGGGATGGGTCCGGTCACCGGGCCTCCAGGGCGTCGAGGTCGGCAGGTCGGGGCAGGGACGGCTGGGCTCCGGGCCGGCTGGCCGCGGCCGCGCCGACCAGGCAGGCCCGGCGCAGCGCCGCCGCCCGGTCCAGCCCGGACAGCAGGCCTACCACCAGGCCGCCGGCGAACGCGTCGCCCGCGCCGGTGCCGTCGACCGCCGTCACCGCCGGTGACGGCGCCCGGGCGATCTCGCGGCCGCCGGCCCGCAGCACGGCGCCCTCGGCGCCGGCCGTCACCGCGACCAGCGCGGCCCGGTCCAGGCCCGGTACGGCGGCGAACTCCGCCCGGTTGGCCACCACCAGGTCGGCCCGCTCCAGCACCGGGTCCGGCACCGGCGCGGGCGGCGCGGTGTTCAGGCAGAACAGCGCGCCCGCCGGGGCGGCCTCGGCGGCCGCCACGATCGTGTCCATCGGCACCTCCAGCTGGCAGAGCACCGCGTCCGCGCCGGCCAGCTCGGCCGCCTCGACCGTGAGCCGGGCGTTCGCCCCCGGGACCACCACGATGGTGTTCTCGCCCTCGTCGTCGACCGTGATGAGCGCCACTCCGGTCGGTCCGGCCACCGTCCGTACGGCCGAGAGGTCCACGCCGTCCTCGGCCAGCAGGGCGAGTGCCTCCGCGGCCGCGTCGTCGGACCCGACCGCGGCGAGAAGTGTGACGTCAGCGCCCAGCCGGCGGGCCGCGAGGGCCTGGTTCGCGCCCTTGCCGCCGGGCACCCGGGTGTAGCCGGAAGCCGCAACCGTGTCGCCTCCGGCCGGCAGTCGGGAGACCCGGGCGACCAGGTCCAGGTTCACGCTGCCGACCACGACCACCCGCATGCCGCGACACCCTGCCAGAGAGTTTGACAGGATCGACCCCGTGTTCACGACTCGGCCGGTGTTGTCCGGGACGTACGGGATGGTTGCGACGACGCACTGGTTGGCCACCGCGGCCGGCATGGCAGTGCTCGAAGCGGGCGGGACGGCCGCCGACGCGGCCGCGGCCGCGGG
This sequence comes from Mycobacteriales bacterium, assembly GCA_035995165.1. Lineage (NCBI taxonomy): Bacteria > Bacillati > Actinomycetota > Actinomycetes > Mycobacteriales > Mycobacteriales bacterium. Next base: position 11,670 of record DASYKU010000129.1, on the reverse strand, counting down.
CTTCGCGCTGCACGTGGTGGAGCCGCATCTGAACGGGCCGGGCGGCGACCTGCCGCTGTTGGTCGGCAAGGCCCGGGACCCGAATGCGCGGGTGCTCTGCGCCCAGGGCACGCTGCCGGCCGCCGCCACGGTGGGGAAACTTCGGGACGAGCTCGGGCTGACGATCGTGCCCGGCACCGGCCCGCTGGCCGCGACCGTCCCGGGGGCGTTCGGCGGCTGGATCGAGCTGCTGCGGGAGCACGGCCGGCTGCCGCTGCGCGACGTCCTGTCCTACGCGATCGGGTACGCGGCCGACGGGCACCCGGTGCACCCGCGGGTGGCCGGCACCATCGCGTACTCGGCGCCGATGTTCGAGCAGCACTGGCCGACCTCGGCCGAGCGCTGGCTGCCCGCGCCCGGGCCGGGGGAGCTGCTGCGCCAGCCCGCGCTGGCCACCACGTACCAGCGGTTGCTGGACGAGGCCGAGGCGGCCGGGCCGAACCGGGACGCCCAGCTGGAGGCCGTCCGCACGGCCTGGTACGAGGGGTTCGTGGCCGAGGCGATCGACCGGTTCTCGCCCCGGGAGTGGATGGACGACTCCGGCACGCCGCACGGCGGGCTGCTCACCGGGGCCGACCTGGCCGGCTGGCGGGCGACCTGGGAGCCGGCGGTCACGCTGGACTGGCGCGGGCTGACCGTGGCCAAGCCGGCGGCCTGGAGCCAGGGTCCGGTGCTGCTGCAGCAGCTCGCCCTGCTCGGCGACGGCGAGCTGCCCGCGCCCGGCAGCGCCGAGCTCATCCACCGGGTGGTCGAGGGGGCCAAGCTCGCGTTCGCCGACCGGGAGGCCTTCTACGGCGACGACCCGGATGTGCCGCTGGCCGACCTGCTCTCGCCGGCGTACACCGCGGCGCGGCGGGCGCTGATCGGCGACGAGGCCGTGTGGGAGCTGCGGCCGGGCTCGCCCGGGGGGCGGACGCCGGTCATGCCGCCGTACCGGACCTTCCTCGACGATCCCTCCGGCGCCGGAGTCGGCGAGCCCACGCTGGGGGAGCCGACCCGCGGCGACACCTGCCACGTCGACGTCGTCGACCGCTGGGGCACGATGGTCTCGGCGACGCCGTCCGGGGGCTGGCTGCAGAGCGCGCCGACGATCCCGGAGCTCGGTTTCTGCCTCGGCACCCGGGCCCAGATGACCTGGTTGACCGACGGGCTGCCGTCCACGCTGCGGCCGTCGCGACGGCCGCGGACCACGCTGTCGCCGACGCTGGTGCTGCGGGACGGCGAGCCGGTGCTGGCCTGCGGTACGCCCGGCGGGGACCAGCAGGACCAGTGGCAGCTGTGCTTCCTGCTCGCGCACTACGCGGGCGGGCTCGACCTGCAGGCCGCGATCGACGCGCCGGCCTGGCACATCACCTCGATGCCGTCCTCGTTCGCGCCGCGGCTGGCGGTCCCGGGCGAGGTCGTGATCGAGGACCGGGTCGGGCCGGACGTGATCGCCGACCTGGAGCGGCGCGGGCACCGGGTCACCGTGCTGGACGGCTGGTCGCTGGGCCGGTTGTCCGCGGTCAGCCGCGACCCGGCCACCGGCATCCTGTCGGCCGCCGCCAACCCCCGCGGGATGCAGGGCTACGCCGCGGGCCGCTAGCGCCCCCGGCCGTCGGGCGCGGCGGACCGGGCCCGGGCCGGCCCCGAACGGGGCTCTGGCTTCGGGCGGCGTACGCACGGACACTGGCTGTGTGGCCGACGTGCTCAGCTCCGGGTACGAACCGGAGTACCAGGGCGACGGCCCGCCGCGCCGCCGCCGCTGGACCACCCTGCTGGCCGCTGGCCTGGTCGCCGCCGGGGCCGCGTACCTGGCCGTGCACACGGGCGGGGGCGGCGCCGTCCGGCCGCCGGCCGCGACGCCGTTGTCGGTCGAGGTCCGCCCGGCGCCGAACCCGATCCGGACCGGCCCGCCCGCGCCGGACGCCCGCTACCGGCTCGACGGCGACCCCGGCGCCGGTCCGGCCGGGCTGCGGCTGCTGGTCGGCGGCCGGCATCCGGCCGTGCTGGACGCCCGCACCGGGTCGCTGACCCCGCTGCCGGTGCCGACCGTCCGCGGCGACGTGGCCGAGCTCGTGCACGCCGGAGGAGTCACCGCGGCCGTGCTGCACAACGCCGAACGGCTGCGGGCCCGGGCGGTCGTGCTCGGGCGGGGCGGGACCGCGGCCCAGCTCGGCTCGGTGCTCGACCTGGTCCCGATGCGCGACGGCACCGTGCTCGCCGAGGACTGCGACGGCGCCGGTGGGACCGGACCGTGCACGCTGACGAACTTCAGTACGGCCGGAGCCGTCCGCTGGCGCCGCATCGTGCCGCGCCAGCTCGAGCTCGTCCGCGACACCCCGTACGGGCTGCTGGTCCGGGCCTACCAGGGCGACCTCGGCGGCGTGGCCCGGCTGGAGAACGCGCAGACCGGCGCGGTCTACCGGGTCATCGGCCGGACGTACGCGGTGCTCGGCGCGGACGACCGGCAGGTCGTGTTCGAGCCGGCCGGCTGCGGCTCGGACTGCGCGCTGACCCTCACGCAGCTGGCGAGCGGCGCGTCCCGGTTCCTGCCGGAGAACCCGGGCAATCCCGCGGTGGCCGCGTTCTCCGCCGACGGCCACCAGCTCGCGATCGGGTACGCCGGGATGCTCCCCGAGGACCCCAGCGCCTCCGCCCAGCGGGACGGGTACGTCGTGGTGATCGACCTGGTCCGGGCGGACCGCTGGCGGACCGTCCCGGGCCTCACCACCGGCGCGGCCAGCACGGCGCTGCCGGTCTGGGCCCCGGGCGGGCAGCTGATGCTGGTGACGCCGACCGACGGCAGCGGCTCGGGCCGGGTCGCGGCCTGGACGCCGGGCCGGCCCCGGCTCACCCTGCTGCCGGGCGGCCTGACCGGCTTCTACGGCACCGCCGGCCTGGCCGCCGCGCTCACCTGACCTGGGCTCGGCCGATGCGGCTCAGCGCGGCCTCGGCCGACGCCGTGAAGGCGTGGGTCGGGCGCGGCTCAGTGGACGCCGTGCCATTCGCGGGTGGGACGGCCCCAGTCGTCGGAGATGCGGACCGCGACGACCGCGGCGTCGTCCGTCCGCGGTCCGGTCAGCAGCTCGTCCAGCAGCCGGTCGCAGAGCCTGGCGACGCCGAGCGCCGGATCGTGCCCGGCGACCAGCGCGCAGAGCCGGTCCACCCCGGCGTCGATGTCGGTCTCCCGGTCCTCGACCAGCCCGTCGGTGTAGAGGATGAGCGTCGACCCGCGCGGGATCAGCGCGCTGCCGTCCGGGCGGCCGGTCTCGCCGGCCCCGCCGGGCGCCCCGATCAGCACCGACTTGCCGTCGTTGAGCACCTCGACCTCGCCGTTGGGGCGCTGCACGACCGGGGGCAGGTGGCCGGCGTTGGCGTACCGCAGCAGGGCGCCGTCCTCGACCGGCAGCAGCCGGCCGTAGACGCAGGTCGCGAGCTGGGCCATGCCCAGGCCCTGGACCAGCCGGTCGAGCCGCTCCAGCACCTCCGAGGGCCGGTGCCCCTCCCAGGCGTAGGACCGCAGCACCGACCGCAGCTGGCCCATCGCGGCGGCGGCGATGAGGTCGTGCCCCATCACGTCGCCGACCGCGACCCCGACCGAGCCGTCCGGGAGCGGCAGCACGTCGTACCAGTCGCCGCCGACGTCGGCGCGCTCCGAGCCGGCGAAGTAGTGGGCCGAGATCTCCAGCCCGGGCACCTCGGGCAGCCGCGGCAACATGGCGCGCTGCAGCGCGACCGCGACCTCGTGCTCCCGGCTGAAGAGCTGGGCGTTGTCGACGGCCAGCCCGGCCCGGCGGCCGATGTCGGCGGCCAGTTGCACGTCGTCCTCGTCGTACGCCCGGGTGCCGTCGGCGATCGTCAGCGTGAGCGCGCCGAGCACCCGGCTGCGCGCCCGCAGCGGCACCGTCACCGCGGACGTGACGCCGGCCGCGAGCGTGTGGACCAGCCGCTCCGGGGAGCCGGCCAGCCGGCTGAGCTGGTCGGCGTCGATGTCGTTGAACAGCTGCGGCTGCCCAGTGGCCAGCACCCGCGGGATGGCGGTGTCGCCGCGTCCGGCGGTCGCCTGCATCGCCCGGACGGCGGCGACCCGGCCGGGGTCCCGGTGGGCGGCCGCGACCCGGCGGACATCACCCTGTGGCCCGAGCAGGTCGATCGCGCACCAGTCGGCCACCGCCGGCACCAGGTCGTCGGCCAGCCGGCGCAGCGCCTCGTCGACGTCCAGCGTGGTCGACAGCGTCGCGCTCACCCCGGCCAGCACGGCCAGCCGGGACTGGGCCCGCTCCGCCGCCCGGTACGCGGCCTCCCGCTCGGCCTCGGCCTGCACCCGTGCGGTCACGTCGGCCTGCACGCCGACGAAGTTGGTCAGCGTCCCGGTGCCGTCGAACACCGGGGACATCGACACCTCGTTCCAGAACGTGGTGCCGTCCTTGCGGTAGTTGAGCACGGTGACCGTGACCGACTGCTGGCCCTCCAGCGCGTCCCGCATGGCCGCGACGACGGCCTTGTCGGTCGCTGCGCCCTGCAGGAACCGGCAGTTGCGCCCGGTCGACTCCTCGAACGTGTAGCCGGTGATCCGGGTGAATGCCGGGTTGACCCAGACCAGCGGGTTGTCCGGCAGCGCCGGGTCGCTGATCGCGAACGAGACGTCGGTGGCCAGCACGGCCCGGTCCCGCAGGCCGGACAGCACGTCCTCGACCTGTCGGCCGCCGGCGTCGGCGTCGGCGTCGGCCAGCCGGAAGAACACGACCAGCGCGCGGTCGGACAGCCCTGGGGCCCCGGGCAGCGGGAACCCGGTCACCCAGAGCGGCTCCCGGGCCCGGACGATGCCGGAGTCGCGGGCAGCGGTGACCGACTCGCCCGCGACCGGCTCGCCCGCGGCGATGCGGGACAGCGGGTTGCCGGTCTCCGCCAGCGGCACGCCGTCGGGGTCGTGCAACCCCGCGGCCCGCGCCCAGTCGTTGATCGGCACGGGCAGCGGCAGGTCCGGCGACATGAGCATCGCCTGACGGTTCGCGTACGTGACCTCGCCGCGGGTCAGGTCGACCAGCAGCATCCCGGCGGGAGAGTCGTGCAGTACCCGCGGCAGCAGCTCGACCAGGGCGGGCCCGGCCGTCCCCGTCACAGCGGTGTCCCCCACGGGCACCCCTTTCGTGTCCGCGACCTCGGCGCCGGCTTTCTCCGGCGTCCATCGAGATTAGTGCCTCGGCGGGAGCGACGCCCACTCCCCCGAGTCACGGAACGTCGCCGTCCGAGTGACGATCCAGGAACGCGTACACCTCGGTCAGGTCGACGCCGCCGAACGCACCCGGCGGTACGGCCGCGAGCACGTGCGACTGGGCCCGGGCCGACGGCCAGGCCATCCGGGACCAGCGCCGGGCCAGTGGCGCCGGCGGATCCGCGCAACAGGAGGGATCCGGGCAGCGCGACTCGGTCCGGGCCGGGGTGTCCCGGCCGCGGAACCAGCGCGACTGCAGGTACGGAACCCCGACCGTGACCGCGAACGACCCGCCCGGCTGCACCACCTGCTGGCTCCAGCAGAAGTACGTCCCCTGCGGCGTGTCCGTGTACTGCTGGTAGCCCGGGTAGTGCTCGACCGAGAACACCCGCCGCGCGGCCCAGAACCGGCAGGCGGTCTGCCCCTCGATCGCCCCGTCCAGGTCGGCCGGGAACACCACCCCGTCGTTCTCGTACGCCTTGTAGATCCGGCCCGACTCGTCGCTGCGGACGAAGTGCACCGGCAGGTCCAGGTGCCGGGTGGCCAGGTTGGTGAAGCGGTGCGCGGCCATCTCGTCCGACACCCCGAACACGTCCCGGGCGTCCTCCACCGACAGCGCCCGGTCCGCCTTGGCCTGCTGCAGCAGTGGCACCAGCGCCCGCTCCGGCATGAGCACGGCGGCGGCGAAGTAGTTGGCCTCGGTCCGCTGGCGCAGGTGCTCGGCGAAGCCGGTCGGCTCGCCGTGCCCGAGCAGGAAGTGGCCCAGCGCCTGCAGCAGCACGCTGCGGGTGTCGTGGCCGCCGGTCCAGCTGCCCTGGCCGAGGTAGATGCGGCGGTTGCGGAGGTCGGCGACCGACCGGGTCGAGGGCGGCAGGTCCTTGACGTAGCGCAGGCTGAAGTCGCAGTGCGCGGCCACGTCGAGCAGCACGCGCTGGGTCAGCGCCCCGGTGCCGGAGTAACCGACGGCGTCCAGCGTCCCGGTCGCCACCGTCTCGATGTGCTCGAAGTAGTTGTCCCGGGCCCGCATGTCCTCGCGCAGCTCCCGGTTGGCCGCGCGGGCCTCCTCCGGGGTGGCGACGACCCGCTCGGACCTGCGGCGCAGCTCCTCGTAGAGGCCGACGAGGTGTTCCAGCGCGGCGGTGGGCAGCCGGGCGTTGGCCTTCAGCGGCGGCAGGTTCAGCGCGGCGTAGAGCGGGTCGGCCTGGGCCCGCTCCAGGGCCAGCTCCAGCGCGGCCCGCGGGTTCGGCGACTCGGGCCGCAGCAGGTGCTCGACCGGGACGCCGAGGGCGGTGGCCAGCCCACCGAGCAGCCGCAACGTCGGCTCCCGGTGCCCGTTCTCGACCTGGGACAGGTGCGGGGCGGAGCTGCCGGCCGCCTCGGCCAGCCGGGCCAGGGTCAGCCCGCGCTCCTGGCGCTCGTGCTTGACCCGCTGGCCCACGACGCGGGGGTTGACCGCGGCCGGATCCTCCGGTGTGACCGACATCGGCGGCCTTCTTTCCAAATCGGAAATTTCATTACTTCTTTCAACGTGCTGACCCTAGGACTGGGGTTGCCGACTGGCAACACTCGGTGCATCGACCGACACGCTACTGAGGAGACGGTCATGGGACGTCAGTGCCCCGGCGAGCTGTTCGACGGAACCCCCTGCAACTCCTACCAGTACGCCTGCCGGGCCTGCGACACGCACGGCTGCCACGGCGACGGGTGCGAGTGGCAGGCGTTCGAGAGCCCGGCCTGCGACGGCTGCGGGAGCCCGGTCCTGCGGGTTCTGGCGACGGTCTGAGGAGGAGGAAAAGTGTCGATCAAGGAAATTGCTGCGCTGGCCAACCGGCGGGACGACCAAGAAACCGCCGATGATCTTGAGCAGGCCTGGCGGACCGAGCCGCGCTGGAGCGGGGTCGTCCGGCCGTACGGCGGGGCCGACGTCCTGCGGCTGCGCGGCACGATCCAGGAGGAGCACACGCTGGCCCGGCTCGGCGCCGAGCGGCTCTGGACGCTGCTGCACGAGCGCGACTACGTGCCGGCGCTCGGCGCGCTGACCGGCGGCCAGGCCGTGCAGAGCGTGAAGGCCGGCCTGGAGGCGATCTATCTCTCCGGCTGGCAGGTCGCGGCCGACGCGAACAGCGCCGGGCAGACGTACCCGGACCAGTCGCTCTACCCGGTCGACTCGGTGCCGAAGGTGGTCCGCCGGATCAACAACGCGCTGCTGCGGGCCGACCGGATCGAGCACAGCGAGGGCAAGGACGAGCGCTACTGGCTGGCCCCGATCGTGGCCGACGCCGAGGCCGGCTTCGGCGGCCCGCTCAACGCGTACGAGCTGATGAGCGCGATGATCGCGGCCGGTGCGGCCGGCGTGCACTGGGAGGACCAGCTCGCCAGCGAGAAGAAGTGCGGCCACCTCGGCGGCAAGGTGCTCATCCCGGTCAAGCAGCACATCCGGACGCTGACCGCGGCCCGGCTGGCCGCCGACGTGGCCGGCGTGCCGAGCGTCGTGGTGGCCCGGACCGACGCGCTGGCCGCGACGCTGGTCACCAGCGACGTGGACGAGCGGGACCAGCCGTTCCTGACCGGCGAGCGGACCGCGGAGGGCTACTACCGGGTCCGGGAGGGGCAGGACGCGGCGATCATGCGCGGGCTGGCCTTCGCGCCGTACGCGGACCTGCTCTGGTGCGAGACCGGCACGCCCGACCTCGGCCAGGCCAAGGAGTTCGCCGAGGCGATCCACGCGCAGTACCCGGACCAGCTGCTGGCGTACAACTGCTCGCCGTCGTTCAACTGGAAGCGGCACCTCGACGACTCCGACATCGCCCGGTTCCAGCGCGAGCTCGGCGCGATGGGGTACGCGTTCCAGTTCATCACGCTGGCCGGCTTCCACGCGCTGAACCACTCGATGTTCGACCTGGCCTCGGGCTACGCGGCGGACGGGATGCCGGCGTACGTGGAGCTGCAGGAGCGGGAGCTCGCGGCCGAGGGCGCGGGCTACACCGCCACCCGGCACCAGCGCGAGGTCGGCACCGGCTGGTTCGACCTGGTCTCCACGGTGGTGGACCCGGAGTCGTCCACCACCGCCCTGGCCGGCTCGACCGAGACCGCTCAGTTCGCCCCGGCGCACTGAGCCAGCGGGGGCGCGCACCGGAGCGCCGTCCTGGACTGGGACTTTGGGGATTGGCTCAGTTCTTGGGCGGCCTCCGGTGCGGCAGCTGGATGTCCTCCTGGGCCGGCTGGCCGGCCTGCAGCTCGCGGCCGCGCTCCAGCTCGGCGTTCACCTCGGCCCCGAACAGCAGCACGTTGTTCGTGATCCACATCCAGACCAGGAACGAGATGACCGCACCCAGTGACCCGTACGTCTTGTTGTAAGAGCCGAAGTGCGAGACGTAGAAGCCGAAGCCGACCGACGCGATCACCCAGAGCACCAGGGCCAGGAAGCCGCCCAGCGTGAACCACCTGAACTTCGGCTGCTTCACGTTCGGGGCGACGTTGTAGAGACCGGCGATCATCAGGCTGATCAGGATCACGATGACCGGCCACTTGGCGATGTTCCAGATCGTCACCACCGTGCTGCTCAGCCCGATCGCGTCCCCGACCGCCTGTGCCACGCTGCCGCTGGCGACCAGCGCCAGCGTGATGAGCGTGAGCAGCAGCGTGGCGACGATCGTGATGAGGATCTGCAGCGGCCGCAGGATGTAGAACTTGCGGCCCTCCTCGACCTCGTAGATCGCGTTCGAGGCGCGGATGAAGGCGCCGATGTAGCCGGAGGCCGACCAGAGCGCGCCGAGCACACCGGCGATCAGCGCGAACCCGGCCTTGCCGCTCTGCAGCTTCACCACATCGGTGATCGGGCCCCTGATGCTGTCGAGCGCGCTCGACGGGATGCCGATGTTCTTCACCACGTCGAGCAGCTTGTTCACGGTGTCGTCGCCCTGTCCGAACAGGCTCAGCAGCGAGACGAAGACGATCACGCCGGGAAAGATCGACAGCACCGCGTAGTACGTCAGCGCGGCCGACCAGTCGGTGACGTTGTCGTCCTTGAACTCGGAGAAGGCCCGCCTGGCCACCCCGAACCAGCTCCGCTTGCCGAGGTCCGTCGGTGAACCGGGCTTGCGCGGGTCGTCCGGGGCGAGCCGCCGCGCGTCCGGCGCGTCCGAGTAGTCCTTGTGTCCGGGACCGCCGGAGTAGTCCTTCGGGTCGCGCTCCTGCGTGTCGTCCTTGTGGCGGGAGAAGAGGGGCATCGAGGTCTCCGGGGGGTGGGGCTGACGGTCCCTGCCGTCCTGCCCGGTAAGGGGCATCCCATGCGCGTACGGCGTACGATTGGTACGTGCTGTTTTCCCGGACCAAGACCCAGCTGCCCACGCCCGAGCAGGCGCTCGCGGGCCGCTCTGAGTACCCCTTCGAGGTGCCGGAGACCCATGTGGTCACCGGCAACCGCATCGTGCCGCCCTTCCCCGAGGGGCTGGCGACCGCCATCTTCGCCCTCGGGTGCTTCTGGGGCGAGGAGAAGGCGTACTGGCAGGTGCCCGGCGTCTGGTCGACCGCGGTCGGCTACACCGGCGGGAGCACGCCCTACCCGACGTACGAGGAGGTGTGCTCGGGGATGACCGGGCACACCGAGGCCGTGCTCGTGGTCTTCGACCCGTCGAAGGTCAGCTACGACCGGCTGCTGCAGGTCTTCTGGGAGTCGCACGACCCGACCCAGGGGATGCGGCAGGGCAACGACGTCGGCACCCAGTACCGCTCGGCGGTCTACTACGCCACCCCGGAGCAGCAGGCCGCGGCCGAGGCGTCCCGGGACGCGTTCCAGAAGCGGCTGTCCGACGCCGGCTACGGCGCGATCACCACGGACCTCGAGCCGGCCGGGCCGTTCTACTACGCCGAGGGCTATCACCAGCAGTACCTGGTGAAGAACCCGTACGGGTACTGCCCGGACAACGGCACCGGCGTCTCCTGCCCGGTCGGCCTGTTCGGCTCCGGGCACCAGGAGCCCACGGGCGCCTGATGCTGCGCCTCCGGCCGTACGAGGACGGGGATCGGGGCGGGATCGACGCCCTCGTCGATGCCTCGACGCCGCCGCTCTACGTCTGGAAGCAGCACTCGCTGCACGGCCCGGACCGCGACGGCGCGCGCTGGCTGGCGGCCCGGGGCGTCCGCGTCGCCGCCTTCGACGGCCACCTCACCGACCCGCACCTCGACCCGGTCACCCGCACGTTCCCGCCCGGCATCCCCACCGACCCGCTCTACGTGGGCCGCCTCGGCTGACGGCCGGTCACGGGTCGGCGAGCAGGAGCCGGTAGTCGGCGCGGTAGAGGCGTTCCCCGGCCAGCCGCAGGGTCGTGTTCCGCACCGCCGCCGGGAGGCCGCGGGTGCGGTCGCGATGGTGGGCGCGGCGGCGTACCCAGGCCGTCCGCGGCGCGCGCCGGGCGGTGAACGCGGCCACCGCGGCCGGCACGGCCGGGTGTGCCCGCAGCTCCTCGGCCAGCACGAGCGCGTCCTCGGCCGCCATCGCCGCTCCCTGGGCCAGGCTCGGTGAGGTGGCGTGGGCGGCGTCGCCGACCAGCACCACCCGATCGGCCACCGGCACCGGCGGGACCACCTCCTCAAGCGGGCTCATGTACGCCTCCCGCGGGTCGCCGAGGAGGTCGAGCGCGGCCGGCACGGGATCGGCGAACCCGCGGAACAGTTCTCGGAGCTCGCCGGGGGAGCCGGTGTCGGCGTAGCAGTAGACCCGGCCGGCGCCGACTGGCACGAGCAGGAACGAGGTGCCCGCTCCGAGCAGCGCGGTCCAGGCGTCCACCCCGGGCAGCTCGACGAGGAACCGCCAGCTCTGCCGGCCGAGCCGGCGCGGCGGGCGGGTGTCGCCGAGCAGCCCGCGGACGCCCGAGCGGATGCCGTCGGCGCCGACGACCAGGTCGGCCTCGCGCCGGCTGCCGTCGGACAGCCGGACCTCGACGGTCTCCGGACCGCACTCGATCGCGGTCGGCGCGAGCCCGTACCCGACCGGGACGCCGGCGCCGAGCGCCTGGTGCAGCGCCGCCCGGGGAAGGCCGGCGCACGGGCCGCAGGAGTCCCAGAAGGCGGGCAGGTGGACGTCGGTGAGCACCCGTCCCCGATGGTCCAGGATCCGCTGCCGCTCGAGCGGGCCGCCCGCCGGCTGATCGAGCTGGTCCCGGTCGGCGAGACCGGCTACCGGCTGCTCATGCGGGCCCAGGCCGACCAGGGCGACGTCGCCGCGGCCCTCTGCACGTACGAACGGCTGCGCGCGATCCTCCGCGACGAGCTCGGCGTCCTCCCCGGCCCCCTCAGCCAAGACCTCCACACCCACCTCCTCCACTGACCGCTACCCCCGCCGTGTGAGCACCCCGGGGTCCACGGCCGACTGACTGCGGCCGGCCCCGGTACGAGAGAAACAGAAGCGGCACCGGCTGGTGGCCGGTGCCGCT
>DASYKU010000128.1 GCA_035995165.1 Mycobacteriales bacterium | reverse complement strand
GGCCGAATCGCTGGGCCGGGCCGGAGGGCGGAGGACGTCGGTCGGCCGGGTGGGCGGTCAGTGGCCGTAGGCCGGGCCGGAGGGCGGAGGACGTCGGTCGGGCCGGGTGGGCGGTCAGCGGCCGTAGGACCGGGCCGGAGCACGTCGGTCGGGCCGGGTGGGCGGTCAGCGGCCGAAGCGCTGGGCCGGGCCGGAGGGCGGAGGAGGTCGGTCGGCCGGGTGGGCGGCCGTAGGGCCGGGCCGGAGGGCGGAGGACGTCGGTCGGACCGGGTGGGCGGTCAGCGGCCGAAGCGCTGGGCGGGCCGGAGGGCGGAGGAGGTCGGTCGGCCCCGTTGTGTCCCGCGGCGCGGGGCGGCGGGTCAGGCGGTGTAGAGCTGGATGAGGCCGGCGGGGGTGGGGTGGAAGCCGCAGCGTTCGTAGAAGGGGATGAGTTCGTCCTCGTAGTCGACGTGGAGCCACTCGCCGCCGCGGGACCGGGACAGCGCGACCGCGTGCTCGACCATGGCGGCGCCGATGCCGTGGCGTTGGTAGGCCGGGGCGACCGTCGTGTCGAGCAGGAAGAAGTGGGTCGCGCCGTCCCAGGCGACGTTGACGAAACCGACCAGCCGGTCCCCGTCGTACGCGCAGACCCAGCCGGCCGAGTGCCGCCGCAGCACCTCCGGGTCCATCCGTGCGTGATCAGGCCACGCGTCCGCCATGAGCGCGTTCAGCTCGACGCCGTCGACCGGCTGGCTGGTGCGGTAGGTGATCTCCACCCCGCCGACCCTGCCACCGGGCTCAAGCCGGTTCCGGCGAGCGCCGATGATCTTGACTCGGCCCGGCAGGGGCGGGACCGTCGGCCGGTGAGCCGCAATGGAGAACCGACCGAGCGGCCGGCCACCGTCGGACACCCTGCTGCGCATGGGGGTGTAGGGAGGGCGAAAGCCCAGGCCGCGTCGAGAGGCGGGTCCACGGCCGGCCGACGGGCGGCGCTGCCGGAGTCGATCGGCGCGGCGGTCGACAGGTTCGAGCGGCACCTCGCACTGGAGCGGAACCTCTCGCCGCACTCGGTCCGCGCGTATCTCACCGATGTCGTGGGCCTGCTCGATCACGCCGGCCGGATGGGCTGCCGCGACCTCGGCGAGCTCGACGTCCCGGTCCTCCGCAGCTGGCTGGCCCGGTTGCGCAGCACCGGGGCGGCCCGGACCACGCTGGCCCGCCGCGCGGCCGCCGCTCGCACCTTCACCGCCTGGGCCCACCGCGTCGGCCTGCTCGCCACCGATCCCGGCGCCCAGCTGGCCAGCCCCCGAGCGCACCGGACGCTGCCGCCGGTGCTGCGGCAGGACCAGGCGACCGCGCTGGTCGAGCAGCCGGAGGACGACGGCCCGCTCGGGCTGCGGGACCGGCTGGTCCTCGAGCTGCTCTACGCCACCGGTATCCGGGTCGGCGAGCTGGTCGGACTCGACGTCGACGACGTGGACCGGCACCGCCGGGTGGTCCGGGTGGTCGGCAAGGGCGACAAGGAGCGGTCGGTGCCGTTCGGGGTGCCGGCGGAGCGGGCGCTGGACACCTGGCTGCGGGAGGGGCGGCCCGCGCTGGCCGTCGCGGGCAGCGGGCCGGCGCTGGTGCTCGGGGCGAAGGGCGGGCGGATCGATCCGCGCACGGTGCGGCGGCTGGTGCACGAGCGGCTGGCGGCGCTGCCGGACGCGCCCGATCTCGGCCCGCACGGGCTGCGCCACTCCGCCGCCACCCACCTGCTCGAGGGCGGCGCCGACCTGCGGGCGGTGCAGGAGATCCTGGGCCACGCCAGCCTGTCGACCACGCAGATCTACACGCACGTCTCGGTCGAACGGCTGCGGGCCGCCTACCGGCAGGCGCATCCCCGGGCGTGAGCCCAGCTCGCCGGTGAGCGGCAGCAGGCGGACCGTGCGCGGGCGGAGCAGGGACAGCGGGTCGAGGTAGGTGTCCCCGCGGCGCAGGCCCCAGTGCAGGCAGGCCGCCGCGGCGCAGCCGGGATGGCCGGGCTCCAGGCGACCGAGGACGGCTCCCCGGGCGACCGTGGCGCCGGCCTGCACCGTCACGGTCAGCGGCTCGTACGTCGTGCGCAGGCCGCCAGGGTGGTCGATCGAGACGACGCCGCGGCCGGCCAGCACGCCGGCGAAGAGGACGGTCCCGGCGCCCGCGGCCAGCACCGGGTCGCCCGCGGCGCCGGCCAGGTCCACACCGCGGTGCCCGGCCCCGTACCGGGTGGCCGGCGGATCGAACGCGCGCACCACCGCCGGACGCCCCGCCAACGGCCACCCCCACCGCCCTGCCCCCACTCGGCCGGCCGTCGGCGCGGAACCGCCCGGCCACTCGGCCGGGCCGGGCCCGTCGGACGACACGAGTCCGGCGCCCGGATCGGCCGGACCCGCGCCGGTGACGGGCAGGTGGGGCGGATCCGGGGCCGGGCCCGCGCGGAGAACAGGCGGTGCGAGGAGCGCGGGAGGAGCGGCCGCTGCCGCCGGCGGAGCGGCCACCACGGCGGCCAGGGCGAGGAGCGGAGTCAGGCGACGAGGCCGGAGCACGCGGCGGCGCTGGCAGCCGTCAGGGAGGTGCCGGGCCAGGAGGCCCGGCAGCCGGCCGAGGAGCCGAGGGCACAAGGAACGAAGGCGCAGGTGGGAGAGGAGAGGCATGGCCGGAAGGCTCGTCGGGATCGCGCCGGGACGGCAGCCCGAGATGCGGTTCTGTGGATGGCGGCGACCCCTGTGGACGGCGATTTGGCAGGCGGCCCCGGCGGAGCCGTACACTCGTCGTGCGGCTCGCTACGGCGGGTCGACTTCGCGTGTCCTCCTCCCACCGCGTGGGAGGTGGCGGTCACCCTCGGTCTCTCCCGCGACGGAGAGCACGGACGACCGCGACGCCGGGCACCAGGGCGACGGCCACCCGGCCGTCGCGACAACCGAGAGAGGGCCCGCGGGCCCGCAAGGCCGGGCTGCCGAAGCCTGGCAGAGGAGGCGCGACGGATGGCCGTCGTCACCATGAAGCAGCTGCTCGACAGCGGCGTCCACTTCGGGCACCAGACCCGCCGGTGGAACCCGAAGATGAAGCGGTTCATCTTCAGCGAGCGCAACGGTATCTACATCATCGACCTGCAGCAGACGCTGACGTACATCGACAAGGCGTACGAGTTCATCAAGGAGACCGTGGCGCACGGCGGCACGATCCTCTTCGTGGGCACGAAGAAGCAGGCCCAGGAGGTCGTCGCCGAGCAGGCGCAGCGGGTCGGGATGCCGTTCGTCAACCAGCGCTGGCTGGGCGGCATGCTCACCAACTTCCAGACCGTCTACAAGCGGCTCCAGCGCCTCAAGGAGCTCGAGGTCATGGAGCAGACCGGCAGCCACGCGGCGCTCACCAAGAAGGAGCAGCTGATCCTCTCCCGTGAGCGGATCAAGCTGGAGCGCACCCTGGGCGGGATCCGGGACATGGCCCGGGTGCCGAGCGCCATCTGGGTGATCGACACCAAGAAGGAGCACATCGCGGTCGGCGAGGCCCGCAAGCTGGGCATCCCGGTGGTGGCGATCCTGGACACCAACTGCGACCCGGACGAGGTCGACTACAAGATCCCGGGCAACGACGACGCGATCCGCAGCGCCGCGCTGCTGACCCGCGTGGTCGCCGACGCGGTCGCCGAGGGTCTGATGAGCCGGGCGAGCGCCAACGCGAACGCCGGCCGCGACGGTGCCGAGGCCGAGAAGCCCGAGCCGACCGGCCAGCTGGGCACCGACGAGCCGCTGCCGGAGTGGGAGCGCAACCTGCTCGTCAACGGCGGCCAGTCGGCAGGCGCGCCGGTCGAGGCGGGCGTGGGCGCCAACGCCAACGCCAACGGCACCGCGGTGGCGGCCACCCCCGAGACGACCACCTCCTGATCCAGGGGTCCGCGACGCCGGCCACGACGGCCGGCGCCGCGGACCGGCATGAGCACAGAAGACGACGACCAGGAAGCGAGCAATGGCAACCATCAGCGCAGCGGACGTGAAGAAGCTCCGCGACCTCACCGGCGCGGGCATGATGGACAGCAAGAACGCCCTGACCGAGGCCGAGGGTGACTTCGACAAGGCCGTCGAGGCGCTGCGCATCAAGGCGGGCGCGAAGCTCAACAAGCTCGGTTCCCGCGAGGCCACCAACGGCCTCGTGGCGGCGGCCGAGGGCGCGATGATCCAGCTCGCCTGCGAGACGGACTTCGTGGCCAAGAACGAGGACTTCCAGATGCTGGCGAACAACATCGTCGCGCACGCCGCGGCGACCAAGCCGGCCGACGTCGAGACCCTGCTGGAGCAGAAGCTCGCCGACGGCAAGACCGTCCGGGAGAACATCGAGTCCGTCTCGAGCGTGATCGGCGAGAAGCTCGTGCTGAGCAAGCTCGTCGTCTTCGACGGCACCGTCGAGACCTACCTGCATCGCCGCAACGCCGACCTCCCGCCGCAGGTCGGCGTGCTGGTCGAGTTCAGCGGAGACCAGGAGTCGGCCGCGCACGACGCCGCGCTGCAGATCGCGGCCATGCGCCCGGTCTACGTCACCCGCGACGAGGTCCCGGCCGACGTGGTCGCGAGCGAGCGCCGCATCGCCGAGGCGACCGCCCGCGAGGAGGGCAAGCCGGAGCAGGCGCTGTCGCGCATCGTCGACGGCCGCCTCAACGGCTTCTTCAAGGACAACGTGCTCATCGAACAGTCCTCGGTGCAGGACAGCAAGAAGACCGTGCGTCAACTCCTGGAGAGGGCGGGCGTTACGGTGACCCGGTTCGCCCGGTTCGAGGTCGGCGCCTGAGGCGAGCACGGACCACCGAGATCCCGGCGTGGGGGAGGCCCTGTGACTGACGACGACGACAGTTCCTTCCCCCCGCCGGGTGACGGGCTCGCCGACCCGCGCATCGAGGCCGCGTACGACGGCGGCGAGCTTGCGTTCGACCCCGGCGGCACCGCGCGGTACGCGGACGGCCGGGTGCAGGCCCGGGCCGTACCCCGGGCCGCCGACGGGCACGGCTGGCACCGGGTGCTGGTGAAGCTCTCCGGCGAGGCCATGGCCGGCGACGGCGGGCTCGGCGTCGACCCCGACGTGGTCGCCCGCATCGCCGCCGAGATCGCGGCCGCTGTCCGGGCCGGCGTGCAGGTCGCGGTCGTGGTCGGTGGCGGCAACTACTTCCGGGGCAAGGAACTGTCCGAGCGCGGCATGGAGCGGGCCCGCGCCGACTACATGGGCATCCTCGGCACGGTGATGAACTGCCTCGCCCTGCAGGACTTCCTGGAGAAGCAGGGCGTCGAGACGCGGGTGCAGACGGCCATCACGATGGGCCAGGTCGCCGAGCCGTACATTCCGCGGCGGGCGATCCGGCACCTGCAGAAGGGCCGCGTCGTGATCTTCGGCGGCGGCCTCGGGGTGCCGTTCTTCTCCACCGACACCTGCGCCGCCCAGCGCGCGCTGGAGATCGGCTGCCAGGTCATGCTGATGGGCAAGAACGGCGTCCGCGGCGTCTACGACGCGGACCCCAAGCTGGTGCCCGATGCGTCCTTCTTCGAGACGGTCCAGTACGACGAGGTGCTGAAGCGGGGCCTCAAGGTGGCCGACGCCACCGCTGTCAGCCTCTGCATGGACAACAACCTGCCGATCGTCGTCTTCGACGTTCTCACCGAGGGCAACATCACCCGAGCCGTCTCCGGTGAGAGGATCGGCACGCTGGTCAGCTCGGCGAGCTGACCGGCGGCGGCCGAGCAGGAGGTTCCAGTGATCGACGAGACGCTCTTCGAAGCCGAAGAGAAGATGGACAAGGCCGTGGCGGTGGCGCGCGACGACCTCGGCACGCTGCGTACGGGCCGGGCCAGCCCGACCATGTTCGCCCGGTTGACCGTCGACTACTACGGCACGCCCACGCCGGTGCCGCAGATGGCGACGATCACGGTGTCCGAGGCGCGGATGGCCGTCATCAAGCCGTACGATCCGAGCCAGTTGGGCGCGATCGAGAAGGCGATCCGGGACAGCGACCTGGGCGTGAACCCCACCAACGACGGCATGATCATCCGGGTGGTGTTCCCGCAGCTGACCGAGGAGCGGCGGCGCGAGCTCGGCAAGGTCGCCCGGAGCAAGGGCGAGGACGCCAGGGTCTCGATCCGCAACATCCGGCGGCACGCCAAGGACGCGCTCGACAAGATCGCGAAGGACGGCGAGGCCGGCGAGGACGACGTCCGGCGGGCCGAGAAGGAGCTGGACGAGACCACCGCGAAGTACGTCGCGACGGTCGACGACGCGGTCAAGCACAAGGAAGCCGAGCTACTGGAAGTCTGATCCGAGAGGCGGAGGCCGGGGTGGCGACGGAGTCGGTGGAGTCGCAGCGCCGGCGGCGCGGTCCCGGCCGGAACCTGCCGGCGGCGATCGGGGTCGGGCTGGCCCTCGGCGGGCTCGTGATCGGGACGCTGTTCACGTTCCGGTTCGGCTTCGTCGTCCTGCTGCTGGTCGTGGTCTGCGGCGCGGTCTGGGAACTGGTGCGCGCGGTCGGCAAGGCCGAGGCGCACCCGCCCCTGCTGCCGCTGCTGGCGGGCGCGCTGGCGATGGACCTGCTGGCCTGGTTCCGCGGCGACGGCGCGCTCGCGGTCGCGTTCCTGCTGACCGCGCTGGCCTGCTTCGTCTGGCGGCTGGCCGACGGCCCGGTCGGCTACCTGCGCGACATCTCCACCGCCGTGTTCGTGGCGCTCTACGTGCCGTTCCTGGCCGGGTTCGCGGTGCTGCTCGCGGTGCCCGACGACGGCGCCCGCCGGGTCGTCACGTTCATCGCGACGGTCGTCTGCAGCGACGTCGGCGGGTACGCGGCCGGCGTCGTGTTCGGCCGGCACCCGATGGCCCCCACGGTCAGCCCGGCCAAGAGCTGGGAGGGCTTCGCCGGTTCCACGACCGCCTGCGTGGCCGGCGGGATCGTGTTCCTCACCCAGTTCTTCGGCGCCCACTGGTGGCAGGGCGCGCTGTTCGGGCTGGCCATCGTGGTCACCGCGACCCTCGGCGACCTCGGCGAGTCCATGATCAAGCGCGACCTCGGGATCAAGGACATGGGCTCGCTGCTGCCCGGGCACGGCGGCCTCATGGACCGGCTGGACTCGCTCCTGCCGGCCGCCGCCGTGTCCTGGGTGCTGCTGTCAGCCTTCGTCCCCCTGGGATAGGGACGGCGGGGTGCCCTCGGACAGCGCCAGTCGGGGCACGCCCGGCGGGTCGAAGCCGAAGACCTGCCCGTAGAAGGACAGCTCGGCCTCCAGCGCGGCGATCACGGTCTCCTGCTTGCGGAAACCGTGCTGCTCGCCCTCGAAGGCCAGGTACGCGTGCGGGATGCCCTTCTTCTCCAGCGCCGCCACGAACAGCTCCGCCTGCGACGGCGGCACGACCTTGTCCTCCAGGCCCTGCAGCAGCAGCACCGGGCAGGACAGCTGGTCCACGTGCGAGAGCGGGGCACGCTCGACGTACACGTCGCGGTCCTCCGGCAGGGTGCCGACGAGGCCGTCGATGTAGCGGGACTCGAAGTCGTGGGTGTCCGCGGCGAAGGCGATCAGCTCGGCAACCCCGTAGTACGACGCGCCCGCGGTGAACGTGTCGGTGGTGGTCAGCGCGGCCAGCGTGGTCCAGCCGCCGGCCGAGCCGCCCCGGATCGCCAGCCGCGCGCCGTCGGCCAGCCCGTCGCGGACCAGCGCCTGCACGACGGCCACGCAGTCCTCGACGTCGACGATGCCCCACTGCCGGCGCAGCCGTTCCCGGTAGGCCCGGCCGTAACCGGTCGAGCCGCCGTAGTTCACGTCCACCACGCCGATCCCGCGGCTGGTGAAGTACGCCTTCTCGATGTCCAGGGTCGCGGACGAGTGCGCCGTCGGCCCACCGTGCACGAACACCACGTACGGCGGGAGCTCCCCGGCCGGCGCCGTCGCGCCCGGCGACGTGGGCGGGTAGACGTGCGCGTGCACGTCCCGCTCGCCCGGCCCGGGCACGGTGATCGAGCGCGGCGTCGGCAGGTACGCCGGGTCCGGCCGGGACGCCAGCGAGGTCCGCAGCACGGTCGCGGTCCCGGCGCCCAGGTCGATCGCCAGCAGACCGGCCGGCTCGACCGGGCTGGCCCCGATCGTGAACACCGTCCCGCCCGCGACGGACAGGGACACCCCGAAGGCCGTGTACGGCAGGTCCAGGTCGGTCAGCGCGCCGGTGGCCGGGTCGAGCAGGCCCAGCGCGATCGTGTCGGTGCCGTGGGCGACGACCAGCCGCCCGTCCGGCAGGGGCTGGTACGTATTCTGCCCCAGCGTCCACAGCGGCTGGCCGAACTCCTCCGCCCGCGGGCACAACGGCGCCGGCTCGCCGCCCGCGGCGGGCACCCGGTAGAGGTTCCACCAGCCGGAGCGGTCGCTGACCACCGTGAGCGTCTCGGCGTCGGCCCATTCCGGCTGCAGCACCGACTCGGACTCGCCGCCGAGGATCGTGTCCGTCTTGGTGACGGTGCCGTCCTCGCCGAGCTCGCCGACCCGCAGCTCCGTACCGTCCCAGGGCATCCGCGGGTGGTCCCAGGCGATCCAGGCGATCCGGCGGCCGTCCGGGGCCGGGCGCGGGAAGGCCAGGAAGTCGCTGCCGCCGGTGATCTCGCGGATCGCGGCCGGGTCGGTGCCGCCCGCGCCGGACAGCGGCACGGCGACCACGTGCCGGGTGACGCCGTCCTCGGTGTGGACCTCGCGGATCCACCAGAGCTCGGCGCCGCCGGGCGCGCGCACCGGGTCCGCATACCGCAGGGCTGCGGGCTCGGCCGGCTCCGGGGTCAGCGGGACCGGCTCGGTCGCGCCCGCGTCCAGCCGGTAGACCCGCTGGTCGGTCCAGTTCGCGAACACCAGCGCGCCGTCCGGCAGCGGCAGCCAGGCCTGCCCGCCGTACTCGTGCACGCGGGTGCGGGCACTCCAGCCCGCGGGCAGCACGTCGGAGACGGTGCCCGCCGCATCCCGGCGGACCACGACGACGCGCCCGGCGTCCGCGGGCCGCGTTTCGGTCCACCAGACCTCGCTGCCCACGGGGTCACCGGCGGGCAGCGGCGAGGACAGCCGTACCCCGCCCGCGGCCACCTCGGCGGCGCCGATGGGGGACGGCCAGGCGCCGTACGACGCGGGCACCCGGGCACCGGTGCCGGAAGGAGCGGAATCCATGGATTCATAGTGGCGTACGGGTCCGACGCGCTTGCTCGGAGGTTGCTCCCCGCGATCACGATGACTACTTTTCGGAGTCAATCAGTGACATCACGTCATCGGCTCGGGGGGCGGGGACGCGATGAGGCGTGCGCTCGCACGGGCGGCCGTCCTGGCCTGCCTCGCCGGCGGGCTCAGCGGCGCCCGGTCGGCCACCGGCACCGGCGCCGACGGCGGCGGGAGCGACACCCGCCTGCGGGCCGCGATCGACCAGGACGCCGCCCCGCAGGGCTGGGTCTTCGTGCCCGGCTACGACGGCCGCCGCCCGTACGGGACCTGGAGCGCCCGCGCGCTGGTGGCGCCGCGGGACTGGGTCGGCAGCGGCCGGACCCGGGACGACGTCGGCTACGCGGTGGTCGCCCCGCGGGCCGGGAAGCGGCTGACCGACGTGGTCGGCAGCATGCCGGTCGCCTTCGACGCCCCGCGCGGGGCGTACGTCTGGGCCTTCGGCTACCCGGCCGCCGCGCCCGGCGGCGACCGCCGGGCGCTCTACTGCCGCGGCACGGTGCGGCCCGACCCGTACCGGAGCGGGTCGCAGGGGCTGGCCTGCTCGATGACCCGGGGCGCGAGGCGGCGGCCCCTGGGTCACCCCGGGACCCGACGGCCGGCCCGCGGCCGTGTACGCGGTGACCAGCTCCACCTACCGCGGCAGGCCCGGCGTGGTCTGGGCGCCCTACCTCGGCGGCACCGCGAAGGCGCTGTACTCCTCGATGCAGCGCCGGTGAGGGGTCTGGCAGGATGACGCCCATGGTGGAGCGAGCCGGCGACACGACGTCCGATCAGCCGCGCCGGCACGAGCGGCCGGAGGACTGGGGCTGGCACGGGTCCTGGGGCAAGTCCGCCCGGGTCGGGGCCATCGTCTCGGTGATCATCCTCTGCCTGATCAACGTGACGACGTACTACAACACCGCGCAGGCGCCCTGGCTCTACGGCATCGCCGCGATCCTGGTGCTGCTGCTCATCCGCGACCGCTACCGCCGCAAGAACGCCTGGCGCGACGAGTAAGCAGCAAGACGAGTAAGCAGCAAGCAGCGCGAGTAAGCAGCGCGAAGACAGCTATTCGCGCGCGGCCAGCTGGCCGCAGGCCCCGGCGATCTCCCGGCCCCGGGTGTCCCGCACGGTCGTCGAGATCCCGGCCTCGCGCAGCAGCCGGACGAACTCGTCCTGGGCCGGCCGCGGCGACGCGTCCCACTCGCTGCCCGGCGTCGGGTTGAGCGGGATCAGGTTGACGTGCGCCATGTGCCGGCCGAGCCGGGTGCGCAGCAGCTCGCCGAGCAGCCGGGCCCGGAAGGGCTGGTCGTTGACGTCCCGGATCAACGCGTACTCGATCGAGACCCGGCGCCCGGTCGCCGACGCGTAGGCCCGGGCCGCGTCGAGCACCTCGCCCACCGGCCAGCGGGTGTTCACCGGGACCAGCGTGTTGCGCAGCTCGTCGTCCGGCGCGTGCAGGCTGACGGCCAGCGTGACCTGCAGGCCCTCGGCGGCCAGCCGGTGGATCGCGGGCACCAGCCCCACCGTGGAGACCACCACCGAGCGCTGGGACAGGCCCAGCCCGTCCGGGGCCGGGTCGGTCAGCCGGCGGACCGCGCCGAGCACCCGGTTGTAGTTGGCCAGCGGCTCACCCATGCCCATGAACACGACGTTGGAGACCCGCTCGCCACTGGGCCGGAGATACCGCGCCCCGGCCACGACCTGCTCGACGATCTCGGCCGTGGACAGGTTGCGGGTCAGCCCGCCCTGCCCGGTGGCGCAGAACGGGCAGGCCATCCCGCAGCCGGCCTGCGACGACACGCACATCGTGACCCGGTCCGGGTAGCGCATGAGCACGGTCTCCACCAGCGCCCCGTCGAACGCCCGCCAGAGCGTCTTGCGGGTCGCCCCGTCATCCGCGGTCGCCTCCCGGACCGGCGTCCAGAGCGTCGGCAGCAGCGCGGACACGAGTGGGTCCCGCGCGGCGGTCGGCAGGTCGGTCATCGACGCCGGGTCGTCGGTCAGCCGGGCGAAGTAGTGCTGGGACAGCTGCCCGGCCCGGTACGCCGGCAGCCCGAGCTCGGACACGACCGTGCGGCGCTCCGCCGGGGCCAGGTCGGCCAGGTGCCGAGGGGGCTTGCGGGAGCGCGCGGGCGCGTCGAAGACGAGCGGGAGGGAAGTCATGGCCCTCCCATTGTGCCCGCCGCAACGCATGTCTGGGCCATGCGGTCCGTCGTAGCGATCCGGCCGCACGATCGCCGGGATGTCCGGAGGGTCCACGACTTCCGGGCCGCCCCGTGCCGGCCCGGAAGCGATGGACGCCCGTGAGTTCAGAGCCGCGCCCACGCCTCCGTCAGGACGGAGCGCAGGATCTGCTCGATCTCGTCGAAGTGCGACTGGTCGCAGACCAGCGGCGGCGCCAGCTGCACCACCGGGTCGCCCCGGTCGTCGGCCCGGCAGTAGAGCCCGGCCTCGAACAGCGCCCGGGACAGGAACCCCCGCAGCAGCCGCTCCGACTCCTCGTCGTCGAAGGTCTCCTTGGTCTCCTTGTCCTTGACCAGCTCGATCCCGTAGAAGAACCCGTCGCCGCGGACCTCGCCGACGATCGGCAGGTCCAGCAGCTTCTCCAGGGTCGACCGGAACGCGCCCTCGGACCGCAGCACGTGCCCGGGCAGGTCCTCGCGCTCAAGGATGTCGAGGTTGGCCAGCGCCACCGCCGAGGACACCGGGTGTCCGGCGAACGTGAACCCGTGCGGGAACGACGTGGTGCCGGTCAGGAACGGGGCCGAGATCCGGTCCGACACCAGCATCGCGCCGATCGGCGAGTAGCCCGAGGTCATGCCCTTGGCGCAGGTGATGATGTCGGGCTGGTAGCCGTACCGGTCGGCGGCGAAGAGGTGGCCGAGCCGGCCGAACGCGCAGATCACCTCGTCGGAGACGAGCAGCACGCCGTGCCGGTCGCAGATCTCCCGGACCCGCTGGAAGTAGCCGGGCGGCGGCGGGAAGCAGCCGCCGGCGTTCTGCACGGGCTCCAGGAACACCGCGGCGACGGTGTCCGCCCCCTCGTACTCGATGGCCCGCTCGATCTCGTCCGCGGCCCACCGGCCGAACGCCTCCCGGTCGTCGCCGTGCTCCGGCGCCCGGTAGAAGTTCGTGTTCGCGACCTTGATCGCGCCCGGTACCAGCGGCTCGAACGGGGCCCGCACCTCCGGGATGCCGGTGATCGACAGCGCCCCCATCGTGGTGCCGTGGTACGACACCGCCCGGCTGATGACCTTGTGCCGCATCGGCTCCCCGACGAGCTTGAAGTACTGCCGGGCCAGCTTCCAGGCGCTCTCCACCGCCTCGCCCCCGGTGGTGGTGAAGAAGACCCGGTTGAGGTCGCCGGGAGCGAGCGCGGCCAGCCGCTCGGCCAGCTCCACCGCCTTGGGGTGCGCGTACGACCAGAGCGGGAAGTAGGCCAGCTCGGCCGCCTGCTTCGCCGCCGCCTCGGCCAGCTCGGTCCGCCCGTGCCCGACCTGAACGGTGAACAGCCCGGACAGCCCGTCCAGGTACCGCCGCCCGGTCGAGTCCCACACGTACGGCCCGGAGCCGCGCACGATGACCGGCACCGGCGCCTTGTCGTACGCCGAGAGCCGGGTGAAGTGCATCCAGAGGTGGTCGCGGGCGGAGGCGGACAGCGCATCCGCCTCGGCGCCGACGGAGTTCTCGGGCGACGTGGTCATCGGGTTCCCCAGGCGTAGGTCTGCTTGGCCAGCTTCAGGTAGACGAAGGTCTCGGTGTCACGGACGCCGGGCAGCTGCCGGATGCGCTCGGAGAGCACCCGCAGCAGGTGCTCGTCGTCCTCGCACACCAGCTCCAGCAGGATGTCGAAAGAGCCGGCGGTGATGACGACGTAGTCGACCTCGTCGATCTTGGCGAGCTCGTCGGCCACCCGGACGAGGTCGCCCTCGACCCGCAGGCCGATCATCGCCTGCCGGTGGAAGCCGACCCGCAGCGGATCGGTGACGGCGACGACCTGCATGAGGCCGCTGTCCACCATCCGCTGGATCCGCTGCCGGACCGCGGCCTCGGACAGGCCCACGATCTTGGCCAGCGCCGCGTACGACCGGCGGCCGTCCTGCTGCAGCTCTTCGATGAGCCGCTTGCCGACGTCGTCGACGGTGCCACCGGTCAGGGTCGGTTGTCCGCGCACGTCACGGTTATCGCAGTTCGACCGGCTGTGCGCAAGTGTTTCCGTCCCGCGATGGGTCCGGTACAACGGATCCATGCGTAAGCTCGCGTCACGGCCGACGACGGCAGGAGTCTTGCCCCGTGGGAGAGGATCCGTCCATGAGTGAACCGAAGGTCGAGATCCGCAACGTCGTCGGTGGCGAGGAGTCGGCCGCCGCGGACGGCCGGTCGATGGACCTGCTCGACCCGTCCACCGGCGAGGTGTTCGGGACCGCGCCGCTGTCCGGGCCGCAGGACGTGGACCGGGCGATGGCGGCCGCGGCCGAGGCGTTCGAGTCCTGGCGGGACACCACGCCGAGCGAGCGGCAGCGGGCGCTGCTGCGGATCGCCGACGCGTTCGAGGAGCGGGCCGAGGAGCTGGTGGCGGCCGAGTCCCGCAACACCGGCAAGCCCGTGCAGCTGACGCTGGACGAGGAGATCCCGCCGGCGGTGGACCAGATCCGGTTCTTCGCCGGCGCCGCGCGGCTGCTGGAGGGCCGCTCGGCCGGTGAGTATCTGGCCGACCACACCTCGTTCGTCCGGCGGGAGCCGGTCGGCGTCTGCGCCCAGGTGACGCCGTGGAACTACCCGCTGATGATGGCGATCTGGAAGTTCGCGCCGGCCCTGGCCGCGGGCAACACGGTGGTGCTCAAGCCGTCGGACACGACCCCGGTGAGCACCGTGCTGATGGCCCGGATCATGCGGGACTTCCTGCCGCCGGGCGTATTCAACGTGGTCACCGGCGACCGGGACACCGGCCGGGCGCTGGTCGCGCACCCGACCCCGGCGATGGTGTCGATCACCGGCTCGGTCCGGGCCGGCCGGGAGGTCGCGGTCGCCGCGGGGGAGCACCTCAAGCGCACCCACCTGGAGCTCGGCGGCAAGGCGCCCGTGGTCGTCTTCGACGACGCCGACCTGGAGCTGGCGGCGGAGGGCATCGCCGGCGCCGGCTACTTCAACGCCGGCCAGGACTGCACGGCCGCGACCCGGGTGCTGGCCTCGCCGCGGATCCACGACGACCTCGTCGACGCGCTGGCCGAGCAGGCCCACGGGACGACGACGGGGCCGCCGTCGGACGACACCGCGGCGTACGGGCCGCTGAACAACGCCGCGCAGCTGGAACGGGTCGGGGGATTCCTCGACCGGCTGCCCGACCACGCCCGCGTGGTCGCCGGCGGCTCCCGGGTCGGCAACCGGGGGTACTTCTACGAGCCGACCGTGGTCGCCGGGCTGGAGCCGGACGACGAGATGAGCCGGACCGAGGTGTTCGGCCCGGTGATCTCGGTACAGCGCTTCGACGACGAGGACGAGGCGGTCCGCTGGGCCAACTCCGTCGAGTACGGGCTGGCCTCCAGCGTCTGGACCCGCGACCACGGCCGCGCGATGCGGATGGCGAAGAGGCTGGACTTCGGCTGCGTCTGGATCAACACTCACATCCCGCTGGTGGCGGAGATGCCACACGGCGGGTTCAAGAACTCCGGGCACGGCAAGGACCTCTCGGTGTACGGCCTGGAGGACTACACCCGCGTCAAGCATGTGATGAGCTACATCGGCCGCTGACGTCCGACCCCCTCCCTCCATCCCGCAGGAGGCTCTGGTGACCCCCGCACCACGACCGACCGACCCCCGTGCGCGCGCCCTGGTGCGGGCCACGCTGTCCCGCCGCTCGGTGCTCCTCGGCGCCGCCGGCCTGGCCGGGCTCGCCGCCTGCGGCACCGGCTCCTCCACAACCCCCGCCGGCGGCGGCGCGGGCGGCACCGGTGCCGCCAAGCCCAGCCCGGCCACGGACCGCTCGGCCACCGACAAGGTCGTCAACTGGGCCAACTGGACGCTCTACCTCGACTACGACGAGGACACCAAGAAGTACCCGACGCTGGAGGCGTTCCAGAAGAAGTCGGGGATCAAGGCGACGTACGCCGAGGACATCGACGACAACGACACCTACTACGGCAAGATCCAGAGCCAGCTGCGCACCGGCAAGGACATCGGCAAGGACGTCATCGTCTTCACCGACTGGATGGCCGCCCGGTGCATCCGGGCCGGCTACGCGCAGGCGCTGGACCCCGCCGCGATCCCGAATGCCAAGAACCTGCTGACCACGCAGAAGGACGTCGACTACGACCCGGGCCGCAAGTACAGCCTGCCCTGGCAGGGCGTGTACGGCGTGCTGGCCTGGAACAAGGCGAAGGTCCCGGGCGGGCTGAAGAGCGTCGGTGACCTGTGGAAGCCCGAGCTCAAGGGCCGGGTCGAGGTCCTGTCGGAGATGCGCGACACGGTCGGGCTGATCATGCTCGAGCAGGGCGTCGACATCACCTCGACCTTCACCGCCGACCAGTTCAACACGGCCGTCGGCGAGCTGGAGAAGCACATCAAGGACGGGCAGATCCGCCAGGTCAAGGGCAACTCCTACAAGGAGGACCTGATCAGCGGGGACGCGCTCGCGGTGATCGGCTGGTCCGGCGACATCTTCCAGCTCAACGCCGAGAACGGTGACAAGTGGGGCTTCGCCCTGCCCGAGGCCGGCGGGACGGTCGCCTTCGACAACCTGATGGTGCCGGTCGGCTCCCCGCACCTGGCCAACGCGGAGAAGCTGATCGACTACTACTACGACCCGCAGGTCGCGGCCACGGTCGCGGCGTACGTGAACTACATCTGCCCGGTCGAGGGCGCGCAGCAGGAGATGGAGAAGATCGACCCGGAGCTGGCGGCCAGCCCGTGGATCTTCCCGACGGCGGCCGACCAGGCCAAGGCGAAGACGTTCCGGACCCTCACGCCGGACGAGGACACCTCGTTCTCCGAGGCCTTCCAGAAGGTGATCGGCAACTGATGGCCGGGCGCGATCTCCGGCTGGACGAGGTCACCAAGGCCTTCGGATCGTTCACGGCCGTCGACGGCGTGAGCCTGGATGTGCCCAGCGGCTCCTTCTTCGCCCTGCTCGGGCCCTCGGGCTGCGGCAAGACGACGACGCTGCGGATGGTGGCCGGGCTGGAGCGGCCGACCGGCGGCCGGATCCTGCTCGGCGACGAGGACGTGACCGACGCCCGGCCGTACCGGCGGCCGGTCAACACCGTCTTCCAGAGCTACGCGCTGTTCCCGCACCTCGACGTCTTCGAGAACGTCGCGTTCGGCCTGCGCCGCCGCCGAGCGGCCGAGGTGAAGGCCAGGGTCGGCGAGGCGCTGGAACTGGTGGAGCTGTCGCAGCTGGCCCGGCGCCGGCCGGCCCAGCTCTCCGGCGGCCAGCAGCAGCGGGTCGCGCTGGCCCGGGCCGTGGTCAACCGGCCCGACGTGCTGCTGCTGGACGAGCCGCTCGGGGCCCTGGACCTGAAGCTGCGGCGGCAGATGCAGCTGGAGCTCAAGCGGATCCAGACCGAGGTCGGCATCACCTTCGTGCACGTCACCCACGACCAGGAGGAGGCCATGACGATGGCCGACACCATCGCGGTGATGAACGCGGGGCGGGTCGAGCAGCTGGGCTCGCCGATGGACCTGTACGAGTCGCCGGCGACCGCGTACGTGGCCAACTTCCTCGGCCAGTCCAACCTGCTGCGCGCGGTGGTGGTCGACCGCGGCGCCGACACCGTCGTGGTCGAGGTCGACGGGGCCCGGCTCGCGGTGCCGGCCGACCGCTGCCGCACCACCGGTCGCGACGTCCTGCTCGGCGTCCGCCCGGAGAAGGTCCACCTGGAGCTGGCCGACGCCGCCCCGGCCGAGACCAACCACCTGCCCTACGGAGTCGTCACCGACGCCAGCTTCACCGGCACCAGCACCCAGTACCTGGTGCGGTTGCCCTCCGGACAGCAACTGACGGCCTTCGCCCAGAACACCGGCCGGGCCGCGGTCGTCCCGGTCGGCAGCAGCGTCACGGTCTGCTGGGAGCCGGCGCACACCTTCGGTCTGGACGGCGCCGAGAACGCGGCGGCCGGGATCGAGACGCCGGACGGCGTGCCGGCGCCGCGCACCCCGCCCGACCCGCCCGGGCCCACCGGCCGGCGCGCGGCGGCCGCCGCGACCAACGGGCGGTCCGGATGAGCCTCACCGCGGTCGCGGCCGGCACCCGGGCCGCGGGGCCGCCGGAGGGAGCGCCGGAGGAGACGGTCCGGCGGGGCCGGCGGTCCACGCCCTACCTGCTGCTGTTGCCCGGCATCGCCTGGCTGGTGCTGTTCTTCGCGGTGCCGGTGCTCGCGCTCGGCTCGACGTCGCTGCAGACGCGGGTGCCGGGCGCCGAGGTCG
Organism: Mycobacteriales bacterium; assembly: GCA_035995165.1. Lineage (NCBI taxonomy): Bacteria > Bacillati > Actinomycetota > Actinomycetes > Mycobacteriales > Mycobacteriales bacterium. The sequence goes on along the minus strand of DASYKU010000128.1, from coordinate 9,316 downwards.
GCGTCTACACGCAGACCTTCCGCTGGGCCAATTACTCCGACGCGCTGCGCGAGTACGCACCGCAGTTCGGCCGGTCGTTCCTCTACGCGGGGATCGCCACGGTGCTGTGCCTGGTCATCGGCTACCCGCTGGCGTACGCGATCGCGCTGCGGGCCGGCCGGTGGCGCAACCTCATGCTGGTCGCGGTGGTCGCGCCGTTCTTCACCTCCTTCATCCTGCGCACGATCGCCTGGCGACAGGTGCTGGCCGACTCCGGGCCGGTGACCGGCACCCTGCACGGGCTGCACCTGCTGCCGGCGAACCAGTCGCTGACCGCGTCCGCGACCGCGGTGGTGGCCGGCCTGACGTACAACTTCCTGCCGTTCATGGTGCTGCCGCTCTACGCCTCGCTGGAACGGCTCGACCCACGGCTGGTGGAGGCGGCCGGCGACCTCTACGCCAGCGCCCCGGTGGCGTTCCGCCGGGTGACGCTGCCGCTGTCGATGCCCGGGGTGGTCGCCGGCACGCTGCTGACCTTCATCCCGGCCGCGGGCGACTACGTCAACGCGGCGCTGCTCGGCAATCCGTCGACGGCGATGATCGGCAACGTGGTCGACAGCCGGTTCTTCCGCATCGTCGACTACCCGACCGCGGCGGCGCTGTCCTTCGTGCTGATGGCGGCGATCCTGCTGCTGGTCAGCGTCTACATCCGCCGGGCCGGCACGGAGGAGCTGGTATGAGGATCCTCAAAGGGCTTCGCCCCCCGAGTGCCCCCCGGGGTTGGGAGCTGTGAGGTGGGCTCGGCGGCACCTGGTGATGATCGTGGCGCTGATCGTGCTGGCCTACCTCTTCGTGCCGATCGGCTACACGATCGCGTTCTCGTTCAACGACTCCGGCCGGTCCAACCTCACCTGGCAGGGCTTCACCACCGGCAACTGGACCAACCCGTGCGGCGCCCCGGAGGTGTGCAACGCACTGGAGAACAGCCTCAAGATCGGCCTGCTCGCCACCGTGGGCGCGACCCTGCTCGGCACCATGGTCGCGTTCGCGCTGGCCCGGCACCGGTTCCGGGGCCGGGCCGCCACCAACCTGCTGGTGTTCCTGCCGATGGCCACGCCGGAGGTGGTGCTCGGGGCCGCACTGCTGGCGCTGTTCCTCAACCTGCGGCTCAACCCGGGCTTCTGGACGATCGTCATCGCGCACGTGATGTTCTGCGTCTCGTTCGTGGTCGTCACCGTGAAGGCCCGGCTGGCGAGCCTGGACCCGCGGCTGGAGCAGGCCGCGATGGACCTCTACGCGGACGAGTGGCAGACCTTCCGCCGGGTCACGCTCCCGCTGGCCGCGCCGGGCATCCTGGCCGCCGCGCTGCTGGCCTTCGCGCTGTCGTTCGACGACTTCATCATCACGAACTTCAACTCCGGCAACGTGACCACGTTCCCCAAGTTCGTGTACGTCTCGGCCGCTCGCGGCATCCCGCCGCAGGCGAACGTCATCGGCACCGCGATGTTCGTGGCCGCGCTGCTGGTGGTGCTGGCCGGCCAGGCCCTCGGAGCCCGCCGTCGGGCGGGCTGACTCTCACTCCTTGCGGTCCTGCTCGTGCTCGCGGTCCTGAGCCAGGTCCAGGGCGAGCACGGAGGCCAGGATCAGCACGTCGTCCTGGCCCTCGGCGATGTCCACCGCGTACGAGTCCCGCATGGTGAAGTAGGCCTTCGACACCGTCGCGACCACCGTTCCGCCCCGGCGGACCGTGTACTCGTGCTCGAACAGGTCCCCGACCAGCTCCAGGTCGTCCGGACCGGGGATGTCCACGGAGTAGCGGTCGACGAACGGGGTGAACAGCTTCTTGCGGATCCGGGCGGCCTGCTCGCCGCCGACCTCCACCTCGTACGTCGGCCGGGTCGCAACCAGCTTCCGGCGGACCTCGGCGACCTCGCGGCCGCCGGGATCGCGCAGCACCAGCCGGTCCCGCAGGCTGATCGCCTTGCCGTCCACCCGCAACACCGGACGCCCGTGCTCGTCGGTGATGTCCCAGTCCTGGCCGAGGCCGAAGAACCGCTCCCGGATCAGGTACACGTGCCCCACCTCCGCCCGAGCTACTACCCCGTCCGGCGCGGCTCAGCGGCCCGGGCCCGGAACAGTGCCCGCTCCCGGTCGTTGCCGGTCAGCTCCGCGGCCCGGGCGAACTCGGCCCGGGCCTCGTCGTCCCGGCCGAGCCGGGCCAGCAGGTCGCCACGGACCGCGGGCAGGTGCGGGTAGCGGGCCAGCGCCTTCTCGCCGGTGAGCGCGTCGGCGATGGCCAGGCCGGCGGCCGGCCCGGCGGCCATGCCCACCGCGACCGCCCGGTTCAGCTCGACCACCGGGGACGGCGACACCTCGACCAGCACCCGGTAGAGCGCGGCGATCCGGGCCCAGTCGGTCTCGGCCGCGGTGACCGCGCGGGCGTGGCCGGCCGCGATCGCCGCCTGCAGCGCGTACGGGCCGAAGTCGCCGCCGAGGGCCTGGGCCCGTTCCAGCGCGGCCAGGCCGCGCCGGATCAGCAGCTTGTCCCAGCGCCGCCGGTCCTGGTCCGGCAGCAGCACCGGCGCCCCGTCCGGACCGGTCCGGGCCGGCAGCCGGGAGGCCTGCAGCTCCAGCAGCGCGGCCAGGCCGTGCACCTCGGGCTGGTCCGGCAGCAGGGCCTGCAGCAGCCGGGCCAGCCGCAGCGCGTCGGCGCAGAGCTCGGGGCGGGTCCAGTCGGCGCCGGCGCTGGCGGAGTACCCCTCGTTGAAGGTCAGGTAGACGACCTCGAGGACCGAGGCCAGCCGGGCCGGCAGCTCGGCCGGCGGGGGCAGCTCGTACGGGACGCCCCGGTCGGCGAGCGTCCGCTTGGCCCGGGAGATGCGCTGGCCGACGGTCGGCTCCGGGACCAGGAAGGCCCGGGCGATCTCGGCGGTCGACAGGCCGCCGAGCAGCCGCAGCGTGAGCGCGACCCGGCCCTCGGTCCGCAGCACGGGGTGGCAGGCGATGAACACCAGCCGGAGCAGGTCGTCGCCGATGTGATCGTCGAGCTGCTCGTCGATATCGACTTCAGGTTGAGACTCCATGGCCCGGCCCACCTCGGCGAGCTTGCGCTGGTAGTTCTGACGGCGGCGGAGCTGGTCGACCGCGCGGTGCTTCGCGGTGGACATCAGCCAGCCGCCCGGGTTGGCCGGCACGCCCTCGGCCGGCCACTGCTCCAGGGCCGCGACGAGCGCGTCCTGGGCCAGCTCCTCGGCCTGGCCCACGTCGCCGACGAGCCGAGCCAGCCCGGCGACCAGCCGGGCCGACTCGATCCGCCACACCGCCTCGACGGCAGCCCTCGCCCGCGGCGTCACCGCGGGATCTGCCCGGCCGCGCCGGGCACGCGGGCGCTCGCGCCCGCGCACCCGGCGGAGTCCTGGAGGAGCCCGCCGACCATCGGGCCCGACCGCGTCACCGGTCGACCGGGGGTCCGGGGGCCGCCCCCGGACCGGCGAAGTCCTCCGGACCGAAGACCCTTCTGATCTCGGCGTCGCCGGTCCATCCGGGCCAGAGGTCGCGGTGCAGGGTGAGGAAGCGGGACGCCCACTCGACCGCCTCTTCCTTGCTGCGCAGCTCGTAGACGGCGTAGCTGATGATCTCCTTGGTCTCGGCGAAGGGCCCGTCCGTGACCGAGAGCCGGCCTCCCGACAGGGTCACCCTCGACCCGGCGGCGCTCGGCGCCAACCCCTGGGTGTCGAGCAGGACACCGGCCCGGGTCGCCTCCTCGCCGAGCGTCATGATCGCCTCCATCAGCCCCGGCGGGGGCGGCGTCGGCGGCTGGTCGGCGTTCAGCAGCATCAGGTAGCGCGACATCGCAGGATCCTCTCTCAGACGGTCTTGTAGAGGTGGACGGCCAGCCCGGCGAGCCAGCCGAAGGACAGCACGACCCCGGCCACGAACGGCAGCGTCGCCGCGGGTGAGCCGGTGGTGATCCCGGCGAACGCGGCCAGGAACGCGATCCCGGTGACCCGGGACGCCCGCGCCCAGCGGCGCTCTCCGGCCCGGGCGAACCGGCGCCCGAGCACCAGGCAGGCGGCGATCATGCAGGCGAAGCCGATCCCGCCGACCAGGAAGTGCAGGGTGCCGTGCCAGCTCAGCACCCCGCCCGGCGATCCGGCCGGGAAACCGGCCACCGGGTCGGCGGTGAAGATCCCGGCCCCGGCCAGCGTGACCCCGTAGGCGGCCAGCAGCCGGGGCGCCCAGCCCGCGCCGATCGCCCGCCGCAGGCCGAGCGCGAAGGCGACCACCAGCGCGCCGGTGAGCACGAGGTTCGCGCTCTGGATCCAGCCGAGCGGGCCGTTCTCCAGCACGCTCCAGGGGTGCCGGGCCAGGTCGAACCCGTCCCGGGTCAGCGCCTGCGCCAGCGAGACGACGACGTAGAACGGGCCGGCCACGGCGCCCCAGCCCAGCAGCGAGCGGGTGGTGGCGACGGCGGGGTCACAGGTCGTGGTGGCGGCGACTGCGGTCATCGAAGCTCCTCGGTCGGATCGGTCTCTGACCCGTGCTTCGAACGACCGCGGCCGACTTCGACAGCCGCGGGAGAGATTTCTAGCCGGCGATCCGGCGCAGCGTGACCCGGTCGATCTCGGTGTACGGCCCGGACTGCCCCGGCAGCGCGTCGGCCAGCGTCCGCAGCGTCATCGTGGTGGGCAGCCCGGCCCGGGCCGGGACCACGTCGACGGCGAGGAAGGCGTACCCGTCGTAGCGGACCCGGGACCAGCCGACCCGTTCCGGCTGCTTGCTGCCGTCCGGGGCCCAGACGTAGGACTCGACCGGGTCGGCCGCGCCCCCGGCGCCGCGGTAGCGCTGCCCGGCGCCGGGCGGGAACGAGTAGCGGGCCCGCCCGCCGGAGCCGATGCAGAGGTAGGTGACGCCGTCGCGGACCGGGTCCACGGTCGCCCCGTCCGGCGCGGACCGGGTCGGGCGGCCGTCCCGGATCGGGTCGGTGCGCTCCATGACGTGGTTGTGGCCCTGGATCGCGAGGTCGACCTGGTAGCGGCTGAACAGCGCGTCCACGGCGTCGCGGACCCCGCCGTCGGAGGCGTGCTCGCGGGTCGTCGAGTACGCGCAGTGGTGGAAGAACGCGACCACGAAGTCGATCGCCGGATCGCCGCGCAGCGCCCGCAGCGTCTGCTCCAGCCAGCGCTGCTGGGCGCCGCCGGAGTAGCCGCGGTTGGCCCGGATCTCGGCCGAGAGCTCGTTCGCGTCCAGTGAGACCACGCCGACGTTGGCGTAGCGGAACGAGTAGACCGACGGGCAGCCGGCCGGGCCGTTGCGGGGCAGGTCGAGCCGGGCGGCGTGGCCGGCGTACCCGTGCCCGCCGTAGAGCGCCTCCATGTCGTGGTTGCCGGTGGTGAACATCCAGGGCGTGTACGCGGCCTGCCGGTCGATCCGGGTCAGGAACACGTCCCAGACGTACGGGTCGTAGGCGTTGGTGCCGGCCGCCGGCGGGGTGCGGTCGTCGGCCGGCAGCCCGGTGCCGGACGGGTCGGCGTAGCAGATGTCGCCGGCCAGCAGCGTGAACCGGGGCCGCTGGGTCGCCATCAGCGCGATCTGGGTCGCGGCCGGACGGGGGTCGCGCCCGTGCGCGCCGGCGATCGGGTCGTCGCTCGCGTAGCCGTTGTCGAAGCGGCCCGCGGGCCAGGTGCCGCCGTTCTTCCGCACCGACGACGGGTCCCCGGCCCAGGCGTAGCGGGGGTCGGTCGGGGGCGTGCTGGTCCCGACGTCGGCGAACGCGGTGAACGTGAACGGCGCCGCGGGGGTGCCCCGGGCGGGCGCGGTCACGAACGAGGCGTCGCCGGTCGTGGTCCCGTCCGAGAGCCGGAACCGGTAGTGGTGGGTGGTGCCCGGGCGCAGGCCGGTGAGCTCGGCCTTGAGGTAGAACTGGCTGCCGGCCGGGCCGCCGGGGATCGCGTACAGGCCGGTGAGGTGCACGATCTCGGCCGGCACCGAGGTCCCGTACGAGCCGGCGGCGGCGCCGAGGTCGACCACCGCGCGCAGGCCGGCCGGGAGCGTGCCGCCGGGCGGGAGCAGCTGGGCGGTCACCCGCAGCGCGGTGCCGGGGTCGCCGCCGCCGTCGGCGACCCAGGCCAGGTGCCGCCCGGTGATCGCGGTCCGGGTCGGCCCGGGTACGCCGCCGCCCGCGGTGAACGCGTGCCGGGCCAGCGGGAAGGCGGCGGCGGCCGCGGCGGCGCCGGCCCCGACGACGAGCGTGCGGCGGCTGATCCGGACCCGGGACAGCGCGGCGAGGTTCCACTCCGCGTACTCGCCCACGGTCGGCGGAGTCCCCACGGCGCCCATCATCCCCGTCGATCCCACCCCAGAGGCAGCCGATCCGGCCGGGAGGGAACCGTTCGCCCCGGTGTGCCGAAGACGGGCCGCGGGATCGGTGCCGACTGGCGGCGATCCCACCCGTCCCCTCCCGGACGGAACCCCGCAGCCAGCGGTCGCCCCCGCGCGACCAGAGGGAGCACGCTCATGGACGAGCAGACCCGACGAGGGTTCCTGATCATGGCCGGCGCAGGCGCCGTCGCGACCGCCGGCATCGCCGTCGTCGCGGCCGGCGCGGCCGGGGCGTCGACGCCCGACGCCCCCGCCCCGGCGGCCCTGCCGCAGAACTCCGCGGGCCCGGTGGTCGCGTACGTCTCCGACGTCCGCACCGGCCGGGTGTCGATCATGGTCGGCGAGAAGGAGGTCGTGGTCTCCGACCCCGACCTCGTCGCCCGCCTCTCCGCCCACGTCTCGGGGGCGAAGGCCTGATGTCCTCGCACCGCGAAGCACCGGAGATCTCGAAGGACCCGGTCGCCGACAACACCGACGTGTACGCGTTCGTCAGCCCGGACAAGCCCGACACGGTCACCCTGATCGCGAACTTCATCCCGCTGCAGCTCCCGTACGGCGGGCCGAACTTCTTCGAGTTCGGTGCCGACGTGCTCTACGAGATCCACGTCTGCAACTCCGGCGACGGCAAGCCGGACGTGACCTACCAGTTCCGGTTCACCACCCAGATCCGCCGCAAGACCACGTTCCTCTACAACACCGGCCCGATCGACGCGATCAGCAGCAAGAACTGGAACCGGCCGCAGTTCTACACCGTGACCCGGGTCGAGAACCGGACCGGCAGGTCGGTCCAGCTGGCCCACGGCCTGACCGTGCCGCCGGTGAACGTCGGCGTCCGCAGCACCCCGGACTACGACGCGACCTTCACCGGCGCGGCCGTGCACACGATCGCCGGCGGCCGGAAGGTCTTCGCGGGCCAGCGCGCGGAGAGCTTCCACGTCGACCTGGGCAGCATCTTCGACCTCGGCGCGCTCCGGCCGTTCCAGGCCGCGCACCTGATCCCGTCCGCGGCCGCGGTCGGCGTCAACGGCACCCAGGGCCTGAACGTGCACACGATCGCCATCCAGGTGCCCAAGACCGACCTGACCAAGGGCGGCAGGAAGCCGGTCAACGTCATGGACCCGGCCTCGGTCATCGGCGTCTACGCCTCGGCCAGCCGGCAGAAGTCCCGGGTCTTCGACCAGGCCAGCGGGACCACCTCCGGCGCCGGCCCGTTCGTGCAGGTGTCCCGGCTGGCGAACCCGCTGTTCAACGAGGTCGTGGTGCCGATGGCGGCCAAGGACCGGTGGAACGCGCAGCCGCCGGCCGGCGACCGCGAGTTCGCCCAGTACGTCTCCAAGCCCGAGCTGGCCGGCCTGCTGCCGGTGCTCTACCCGGGCGTCTTCCCCGAGCTGGCCGCGTACGCCAAGCCGCGCGCGGACCTGCTCGCTATCCTGCTCACCGGGATCCCGTCCGGCGTCGTGCCCGGCTTCCAGAACTTCACCGGCACCACCCAGGCCGACCTGATCCGGCTCAACCTGGCGGTGCCGCCGACCGCGGCGCCCAAGGTCCTCGGCCTCGTCGGCGGCGACCCCGCCGGCTTCCCGAACGGGCGCCGGCTCGTCGACGACGTCGTCACCATCGAGATCCGGGCGATCGCCGGACTCACGATCCCGCTGGTCGACCCGTCCTTCACCCCGGACGACGCGGCCGCGGCCGTCACCGACGGGACGACGAACACGAACGCGGGCTTCACCGACCACTTCCCGTACGTCGGGGCGCCGGCCGGTGGGTACCAGAGCAAGCCCGGGACCGCGGTGGCCTAGGTGGAGGACAACGCGCACGCCGGCACCGGCTCGGTGCTGCTCGACATCGGCGGGGACATCGGCGCCGCGGTCGTGGTGCTGCCGGCCGCGCTGGCCGGCCGGGAGATCGAGGCCCGCCCGCTCGGCACCGAGCTCCCGCACCACCTGCCGCACGTCGGCGTGGTGCCGCGGCCGGCCCCGGACGGGTCGGTCGTGCACTCCGCCGTGTTCGCCGAGCTGCCCGCGGGCTCGTACGAGCTCTACGAGCGGCCCGAAGGTCCGGTCCGGCTCCGGCTCTCGGTCACGGGAGGGGAAGTGACCGAGGCGGTCTGGCCCGGATGACCGTACGGGCGGCCGGCCCCGTGACCCCGGAGCCGGCCGCCCGTACTGCCCCGCACTACCCCGCCGGGGGACCGGCGGGGCATGCTGGCGGGCATGACCGACGACCTGCTGGCCCGGCACCGGGCCGTGCTCCCGAACTGGATGACGCTCTACTACGAGCAGCCGCTGGAGATCGTCGGCGGGTCCGGCCGGCGTCTGCGCGGCGGCGACGGCAAGGAGTACCTCGACTTCTTCGCCGGGATCCTGACCAACATGCTCGGCTACGACGTGCCCGAGGTCCGGGCCGCGGTCGACGCCGTGCTCGACCGGGGCGTCGTGCACACCTCGACGCTCTACCTGATCCGGGACCAGGTCGAGCTGGCCGAGCGGATCGCGACGCTGTCCGGCATCGAGAACGCCAAGGTGTTCTTCTGCTCCTCGGGCACCGAGGCCAACGAGATGGCGCTGCTGCTGGCCACCCAGGCCCGCCGCTCGGCCCAGGTGCTGGCGCTGCGCAACAGCTACCACGGCCGCTCGTTCGCGGCGATGGGCATCACCGGCATCCGGGGCTGGTCGGCCTCCTCGCTGTCCCCGGTCCAGGTCTCCTACGTGCAGGGCGGCTACCGCTACCGCTCCCCGTTCCGCGACCTGCCCGACGCCGAGTACATCGCGGCCTGCGCGGCCGACCTGCGCGACGTCATCGAGTCGACCACGTCCGGGGACGTGGCCTGCATGATCGCCGAGCCGGTGCAGGGCGTCGGCGGGTTCGTGGTGCCGCCGGACGGGATGCTCGGCGCGATGAAGCCGATCCTCGACGAGTACGGGATCCTGCTGATCTCCGACGAGGTCCAGAC